>WFMT01000072.1 GCA_015488975.1 Campylobacteraceae bacterium
ATCTAGTTTTAAACTACTATATAATTGATGTAATACATTTTTTAGAAAATCTATATATTCATAATCAAAAGAAGATAAAATGAAAGAAACTTTTCTAAGCATATTAAGCAAGTTTTCATTTTCTATTACCAAAGTTATAAATAAAATATCTCCCATACCAGCACCATCTAGACTACTTAATTTGTAATAATTACAATATGAATAAAAATAATTTGTTTTTTTAGATATGAAATCCAATCTTAATACAAAAAATAATCCCAAAATATGTGCAATATATTCTGAGCTTTCATTTATTGCTTTATTGTTTAATTTATCTTCAAAAAAATTAACAAATAGTTTTTCCTTTAATTTCATAAATATTAGAGCTTCTTCTTTTGAATTATTAAAAAAATACCCTTCTAAAAAATGCCCTAGCTCATGAAAAAAAATTGGAGAATAAATAGAATTTTTTGAGTCTGATTTCATTATTATTCTTTTTCTTAATCCATAGGGATTAAAATACACACAGAGACCATAAACTTTTTCAATAAACTCATATTTATAATCATATTTTTCACATATTTGATATGACAGCTCCATATTGCTATATTTATCATAAAATATATCTAAATCAATATCCAAATATAAACATAATTTTTTTGCATCTGAATTACTTATATAGTGTAGTTCTTCAATTGTTTTAGTTCCTAATAAAAATGATTTTCTCATATTTTCCTAACAATTATATTTTTCAAAAAATATATCTAATTTAGAATTAAAATTATTCTCTACTTGATTTTTTTGTGATTGTGTATTTTGTGAAAATTTATTTTCCAAACCTTTGACTATATCTAATATTTGATTTTCTGTTTTTTCTTCTACATAACTTCCCCCATATGCAGTTTTAGCTTCTTCTTCAGTTATAGATTGTCCATTAACAATTTTTTCTATTATGTTTTCTACTTCAGTCATAGTCAATCTTTCAATAATTTTATCTCTTAACATTCTACAATAATCAAGATTACTACTTCTTAAAGATAGTTTTATAGGTATCCCATTTATTCTTTTTGAAAAATAATAGATATTACTTCTTTTATATAGATATCTGTTTTATTTTGTTGGACAATTGTTGGACACTTTGCAATATAATTAAAATTATATGGAGTATAATTTGTGTTAAAGTATGTATTTGTGGGGTTTTGTGAATAATCTGGCGGACAGGGAGGGATTCGAACCCTCGGTACCGTTACCAGTACGCATCCTTAGCAGGGATGTGGTTTCAGCCAACTCACCCACCTGTCCTAAAATTAGAAAGTGATTATATAAAAATATTCATAATACTTTACTTAAACAGACCTCTTTTGAGGCCTGTTTGTCTATTTTACAGATCCGTTATAAAAAACTTTACATTTTGTTTTCTTTTTTCCGCCTGCAAGTCCTTTAAACTGCCCAAACAAAGAAGTAACCATGCCAGTTACTGCACTTACAGCTAGTTTTGAAGTATTTACTTTTGGTTTTGAAAATGAGCCGCTTACAGTTTGTGATATCTTAGCACAACCTTTTTTATTTAGAAAGCCTACTGCTACATGAATAAATCTTTTATTGTAAAGATTTAATTTTCCTTTTGCTGCCAATCTATATTTTCCTGTTGAGAGAGCAACATCTTTCAATGTAAGTATGCCTTTGTGTATAGGTGTATTTATAACCATTTTTTTGATAGCTGTAGTTTCTCCAGAGCCTATCCCGGCTACTGCGCTACCAGCATCAGCACCTTTTGTTAGTGCAAGGCCTACTGGGCCTGCGAGCATAAAAGCACCTACATCTTTTACATTTAAACTTTTAGTCTTGTTATAAGCACTTAATATTTTATTTAAATCTATACCTTTTACTCCAAAGTTATCGCCAACTACATATATTTTTCCACTCAGGGATTTAGTTATTTGTTTTGGTGTTTGCCCAGTCATTGCAAGTTTTACATCGGCTTTTACATAACCATTTAATGAAATCTTTTTACTTTTTATAAACTCTTTTGAAATTTCAGCCAAATCAAATTTTCCAATATGCTCTTGTATATATATCTTAGGAGTTTTATTTTGCATGTTATAGATAAGTTTACCGACAGCAGTTGAGTTAAAAGTAGTTAATTTCATAGGATCTATTGTTGCAATTTTATCTTTAAATTTGAAATTTGCAGATATATTTTTTAGTAAATATCTATCATATTTTATATTATTTATAGTGAGCAATCCTTTAAGAGAAAGAGCTTTTAATATATCTTTATCTCCAGAAAGTGCAATATTATTTATACTCAGATTTAACCCATTTACATTTGCTTTTGTGTTTGTTTGATGATCTTTATAAATTATATTTATATTTTCAAGTAAAACCTTACCAACATTTACCATAGGCAGAGAGCTACTGCTATCACTTATCTCTTTTTTAGCCGGTTTTGATGAGATTTTTTTCTTTTTTAATGCAAGATTTAAAATACCTTTTTTTGATTTTTCTACCAATAAATCAATATTGATAAGTTTTACATAATTTACTTTTATTTGTTTATTTAAAAGAGGTGCCAGTTGTAATGATATTGCCACTTTTCCAAGCTTTAGCATATCTTGTGAGCTAAATCCTTTTGGATTTTTTATCACTATATCTTTTGCACTTATTCCAAAAGGTGAAAGAGAAAGCCCTATTTTACCTTTTATTTTTAACTCTTTACCTGTTGCTTCATATACTTTTTTCTCTATTTGCGGCTTATATTTATTTAGATTGAATGTCATGACAATAGCTATCAGTGTTACAATAATAGCTGCCATTATAACGACTAAACTTATAAGAATTTTCTTACCCATGTCTATATCCTTTTTAAGATTTTTTGTACTGTGTATCTTGGATCACTTGATTGATATATAGGCCTTCCTATTACTATAAAATCAACTGAATTTTCTTTTGCGATATCTAGATTTGCAACTCTTTTTTGATCATTGCCATCTTCTCCAAAAGGTCTTATCCCGGGAGTCAATGTTAAAAAAGAAGGCTTGGTGCCATCTTTTATAATCTTACTCTCATAAGCAGAACAAACTACACCATCAAGTTTACATTCATAAGCTTTTTTTGCAAATAATATACTTTTTTTATCTATTGTAGAGCTATAAATCTCTTTAAAGCATTTATTATCAAAGCTTGTAAGTACTGAAACCCCAAGAACCAAGGGTCTGTCTTTTTTATTGCTAATTCTTTGCATGACACCTTTCATAGCTTGAACGCCACTTGAAATATGTATATTGAACATATCAATTTCAAGTTCTGATATTTCCGAAGCTGCATCTGCCATAGTATTTGGAATATCATATAATTTTAAATCTAAAAATATTTTAAACTTAGGATTGATTTCTTTGAGTTCACTGATAATCTTTTTTCCATCTCTTATAAATGATCTAAAGCCGACTTTTAGCCATATATCAAAGTCTTTTAAACTTTTAGCAAGTGATATATTCTCTTCTAAAGTAGGTAAATCTAATGCTATACACAATTTCATCTTTTCTCCTTTTGAATGGATCCTAAAACGCCATTGATAAATTTGGGGACATTGTCACCACAAAGTGTTTTTGATAATTCAATAGCTTCATTTATAACAACTGCATCATCAATGCTTTTTTCCATCAGTTCAAATGTGGCAAGTCTCAATATAGCTCTTTCTACATGCCCTATTTCTTTTATATTCCACTCTTTTAAGTGTTTGTCTATCTGTGCATCAATATTTTCTAAATTTTGCAAAACACCATTTAAAAGAGATAATGCAAATTCTTTTTGCTTATTCCGTATCTTTTTATCTTCTAAAATATTATTTTCAAACTTTTCAACTTCAGTATTGCCTATATCATGGGCATAGAGTAAAGATACTATAGCTTCTCTAACTTGATGTCTTGTTGCCATTATATGCCTTTGTATAAATCAATCAATTCAATAAGTCCCGTCATTGCCTCAAAACCTTTATTGCCAGCTTTACTGCCGGCTCGCTCAATAGCTTGTTCTATAGTATCGGTTGTGAGTATTCCAAATGTAACTGGTATTTTGTATTTAAGAGTTGTATTTGCCACACCTTTTGTAGCTTCTGCTGCTACATAGTCAAAGTGAGGAGTGCCTCCTCTTATAACAGCTCCAAGACAGCAAACTCCATCATATTTTCCTGAAAACAGGAGTTTATCAAGAGCAAACGGAGTTTCAAAAGCACCCGGAACCAATACAAGATCAAGATTATTTTCACTTCCTCCATGTCTTAAAAAAGAATCCCTTGCACCTTCAGTGAGCCTATCGGTTATGATGTGGTTAAACCTACTGTTTATGATGGCGATACGACTGTTTTTATCTAATTTTAGTTTTCCTTCTATAATGTTCATAAATTTTCCTTAATTTTTAAGAAATATTATACTATAAAATCATTTATAGATTGCTTTAAGTTTTCTAAAGCTATTTTTAGCATATTTCTCTGGGTTCCAAAATTTAGTCTTGCAAAACCCGAACCTTCTTTGCCGTATATCAGCCCGTTATTTAGACCTATTTTTGCTTTTGTGATTAAAAACTTCTCAAGTTCGCTCGGTTTGAGTCCCAGTCTTCTAAAATCTATCCACAAAAGATAAGTAGCTTTCGGTTTTATAACTTCAAGAAGAGGTATCTCATTTTTTATAAAATTTATGGCAAAGTCTCTATTTTTTTGAAGATACTCTACTGCTTCATCCATCCACTCTTCACAACTGTTATATGCGATTTTTAAGGCTAAAGTGCCAAATATATTATTATCCATCAGCTCAAACTTTTTTAGATAATTCTTATATATAGCTTCGAGTTTTTTATCTTCGCATATTATGTATTATGTCATAAGTCCTGCTATATTAAACGATTTGCTTGGAGCATTCAGTGTAATCGTTTTTTTTGAGATATGTTTTTTATCGTTATATAAAAAATCACTATGGATTTCATCGCTTATGATAAGCACATTATTTTTCAAACAAATCTCAGCCAACTTCAAATGCTCTTTTTTTGAAAAAACTTTACCGGTAGGATTG
>WFMT01000073.1 GCA_015488975.1 Campylobacteraceae bacterium
AATGGAACATGGGTTGGATGCATGATACATTAAAATATTTTTCGCTTGACCCTATATACAGGCAACATCATCAAGAACAGTTAACATTTAGCATCTGGTATGCATTTGATGAAAATTTCATGCTTCCTCTAAGCCATGATGAGGTGGTGCACATGAAAGGTTCACTCATCAATAAAATGGCAGGCGATGAAAATCAAAAATTTGCAAATCTAAGGGCTTTGTATGGATATATGACCGCACATCCGGGCAAAAAACTGCTTTTTATGGGTTGTGAGTTTGCACAGTACAGAGAGTGGAAATATAAAGAGAGTCTTGATTGGCATTTGCTCAAACAGATAAAGCACAGGGGATTGCAAAAGATGGTAAGCGAACTGAATAAAATATATAAAAATGAGAGAGCTTTATACCTTTATGATAGTGAGCACAAAGGTTTTGAGTGGATAGAAAGAAGTGATAATTCTAACAATACAATCTCCTTTTTTAGAAAGAGTGATAAAGATGATGAAACCATAATAACCGTATGTAACTTTGCAGATCATTTTAGAAAAAATTATAGAGTTGCAGTACCTAAAGAGGGGAGATATAAAATGATATTTAACTCTCAAAGTTCTCACTATGAAGGATGGGGACCTGATGATGACACTATATATGAAACACAAAAAGTTCTTGCATGGGGTAGGGAAAACTCCATAGAGTTCGATATGCCAGCTCTCGGGGTAGTTTATTTTAAGAGAATAGCTTAAAAGCTTCTTGCATATACTGTTTTATATCTTTTTTATTGTATCTATTATCAAAAAATATTTCAAAAGCTAAAACAGCTTGATACAGAAGCATATCTGAACCATCTTTTGTGGTTAGTTCTGCTTCTTTCGCCTCTTTTAAAAAAGGTGTTTTTTTATTGTAAATAACATCGACTGCATATTTTGCTTTTTTGAAAAGTTTTTGAAGAGTATCTGCCTTGATCGGTAAAATATCACTACTCAATCCAGCGGAAGTGGTGTTGATAACCAAATCATATTTGCAAATTTTAAAATCATCCCAGGAAAAAACATTGAAGTTTTGTTTCTCAAAAAATGCAAGCCTATGCTTGCTTCTATTTAAAATATCTACATTGAATCCTTTTTGTCTGAGAAAAACAGATATGGCTCTTGCAGTACCGCCAGCACCTAAAATCAGTATATCTTTGATATTTTTAAAATCTTTAATACTCTCGTAAAATCCTGGAGCATCTGTATTGAATCCTACAAGCTTATCATTTTTTTTAATTATAGTATTAACTGCTCCAATATCTTTTGCAATTCCTCTTATATCATCGCAAATCATAAAAGCATCTTCTTTGAATGGAACTGTTATATTTGCACCATTTAACTTCATTGTATGGAATTTGTTTTTTATAAGATATCCATCTTTTAAAAGTGTTCTTGTATAACATGCATCAATGCCTAGAGATTTTATGGTATGGTTGTGAATCAAAGGTGAAATAGAATGGGAAACCGGGTTGCCAAATATAGTAAAAAGTTTCATTTTAATATCTTTTTTGCAATATGCTATAAGGATAAATCATCAAGTGAGCTCATAAGAGCCTGGAGTTTATTTTGTACTTCAAGGTATTCTAACTCTTTTTTGCTATCTGCTACAATACCTGCACCTGCTTGGAATACAATCTTTTTATCATCAAGGTATGAAGTCCTTATGGAAATTGCACTGTCCATATTGCCATCAAATCCAAAATATCCAATAACGCCACTATAATAACTTCTTTTAAGTCCTTCAAGCTCTGCTATTAGTTCCATAGCTCTTATCTTAGGGGTTCCAGTCATCGTACCGGCTGTAAAAGTTGCCGCAAAAAGATCAAACATATCATATTTTTCATCCAGAGTTGCTACAACATCACTGACCATGTGCATCACATGAGAATATTTTTCAACTCTCATCATGTCTTTAACTTTTACAGTACCTACTTTAGCAACTTTTCCCACATCATTTCTGCCTAGATCAATCAGCATCAGATGCTCAGATCTTTCTTTTTCATCATTTAACATATCTTTTTCGAGTTCAAAATCTTTTAAAAAGTTATCACCTCTTTTTCTTGTACCTGCGATGGGTCTTAGTAATATTTGCCCATCTTTTAGAGCTACCATGACTTCAGGCGAGCTTCCGACTATAGAAAATTTGTTAAAATCAAGTAGATACATATAAGGTGATGGGTTTTTACTTCTTAAAATCCTGTAAAAGCTTAGTTTATCTATATTGGCAGGTTGGGTAAAACGATTTGATAAAACTATTTGAAATACATCGCCACTTCTTATCATATCTTTAGATTTCTCTACCATATTAAAAAATTGTTCTTTCGAAAATTCAAATTTTCCTTTTGATTTATTGATTTTTGTCTTAATTATATTTAATGGAGTGTAAGGCTTAAATATAGCATCTGTTATTTCATCAAAATATTTTGATTTTTCTTTGATTTCACTAATTAGTGTTAATTTATTTGTTTTATGAGAAAAAGCCAAAGTTATTTTTGGTCTAATTAACATAATATCAGGTATATTTAAATCATCTTTTAGATTTCGCATATTTTTTTTGAGTTTATCCTCAAAAATCTTAACAGCATCATAACCGATATAACCGATAAATCCATCTACAAAGCCTACTTTTGCTTCTTTTGCCAATTTTTTATATTTTAATATATCTATTTTTTTATAATACTCTTTTAAAAAAGCAAATGGATTGTTGCGTATTATTTTAGTGCTTCCGTCTTCTGATATAAAATTGCTTTGAGTGTTATTATGGATAATTCGTTCCCTTGCTCCCATAAAAATAAAGGAGAAATTCCCGTCACTTGTGCTTATGGCACTTTCAAAGAAAAGAGTTATCTCATCTTGATATAACTCTTTAACTCTTTTGTATATAGCAATCGGTGTCAACTGGTCACATAAAATGCTTCTAAATTCAACCATCAAACCTACCTAATCACATACAAAAAAGCAGCTTTATTTATCTCTTTTTTTATCTTAGATATATTTCTTTGTGCAGCCTTGATATCTCTGTAAGGACCTATGAGTATCTTTGTTGCATGTTTTCCTGCAATCTTTAAGCTGTAAAGCCTGTATCTATACCCAAGTTTTGAAATCCTTTTTAAGTATCTTTTATTTGGTTTTGATTCAAATGTTACTCCCACTTGAATGTATGCATTACCCTTTAGATACTTTTTCACTTTTGGCTTTTGGCTTTTTGTTTTATGAAATATTTTTTTTGTATTGATTTTGCTTAAAACATTTTTTACATTATTTGAAGGGGCATTTTGCTTTTTTGCTACTGTTGGAGCAAGTTTTTTTTCAGTAGGTGGTATTTGTTTTTGTTGTTCTCTTTTTTTAAGTTTTTCAACCATGGCATTAAAACTATTTTTTTGAGTATTGTTTTCTTCAATTATAGGAACTTGTTTGAAAAGTTCATTATTGGTTTTATTTGGCTGAACTTTTGCAGTCGGCTCAGGCGGGAGTACAATATTAAAATTATTTTTCTTTACAGAAGGTTTGTTAAACAGTTTCATGCCAACCAGAATAAGCAAAAATAAAACAATTAGTATTATTGCTACCAATAATATTTTTTTAACCTTTGGTGTTTTATCTGTATTATTATCTAACATTATATCGCTCAATTCATTTTTTTCTTCCATAATCTCTCCTTTGGTTTACAAAACTAACCTTATGCATTATATCATATTCGTGATCAGTTATAAATGTTTTGACCAAGCCGAACCCCTCTCTTTTTTATATACTTCGTAGGGTAATATCAATATATTAAATTCTCTTGGAATATTTGGATCGGGAAATATTTTCCACTGTTTTGGCATTTTTTGTTGCAATTTTGCCGATAAAAGTTTTGCAAGTTGATATGCTTCTTGAAGTGTTGTATGTCCTTTATGTACATACAAATGAAGATGCCCTTGTGTTTTACTTTTATATGCTGTAAAATTTATATATCCTTCTTCTCTAAGCATAAGTTGCGCTCTATGCCAAAATCTTTCACTGTCTCTTCCATTATAGTCAAATACAATATTTTCTACAATATCTCTATCACTTATTAATGTGTGTGCCACTACAATCTTTTTATCAGCATGATCATTCATAACTGATCTTGTTAGAGTCTTGTCAATTTTTTCAAATTTATCAAAAAAAGTTTTACCTTTGTAACTGATTTTATTGATGATTTTATCAG
>WFMT01000074.1 GCA_015488975.1 Campylobacteraceae bacterium
GCATTTGGCGGACTTTCAATCTTTGCTATGAATACAACAAGAGACTTCTCAGCAATGGGTAAAATGCTTTTTATAACTTTGATTGTTATAATAGTAGCAGGAATTATCAATATCTTTGTAGGAAGTTCTTTGCTCCAATTAGGAATCGCAAGTGTCGGGGCTATACTTTTTTCAGCCTTTATACTTTATGATACACAAAGAATCATAAGAGGCAATGTAGAAACACCCGTAGAAGCAGCGGTTTCATTATACCTTGACTTTTTAAACTTATTTATTTCATTGTTACAGATACTTGGAATTTTCGGAAACAGAAATTAAAAACTACGGGTGCATTTAGCACCCGTTATATACAAAACTTCAAATTCAAGATAATCAAGCGGATAAGTTTCTATCAATTTTTTGGTTTCTTTATAACCAAGTTTTCTTTTGCCGCCACTGACACCACTTCTTTTTATATATCTGAATTTTGAAATATTATCATCAAAATAGAGTTTATAAAATTCTCTTTTATAATTTATTTTATAAAATTTAGAAAAAATATTGATAACTTCTTTATAGCTTGGCAAAAAAATTTTTAACTTGCTTTTTTCATAAATAGTTTTAAATGTACCATCACAAAATATCGATACTGCACAATTATTACTTATTTCTGAAAATCTTTCCACTACTTTTTTCAAATTTGCAGACCATTGCAAGGATGCTGAAGAAAGTACATAATCAAATTTTTTATCCTTTGATAAAGTTTTATACAATTCACCGTCTTCATAGTTTTGGTTTATGATTTTAATATTTTTACTCTTTGGATGAAGCTCACACATCCGGGGTGAGAGATCTACTGCAATAAATTCCTTGATATTCCAATCTATTTGCTTATATATCTCACCTGCACCTGAGCCTAAATCCAAGATCCTCTTTGGATTTTCACAAACCATACCGATAAGCTTTTGGGCTACCTTTTTCTGGATTATATTATAACTGCCATAAGTATTGGCATTTTTAGAAAATTCACTCACTTGCAAATCTTTAAACTTCATTCATTTCCCCGCTTAAACAATTCTTTAATATTTTTTCGATATACTTCAAGGCTAATCTAAATAAGAGTATAATTATACTCTATTTTTTATAAAAGGATATTTACTATGACAACCATTATTTTGGTTTTACAGTTTGTTTTGGCTATTATTTTAACCATTACCGTATTATTACAAAAAAGCTCATCTATCGGTCTTGGTGCATATAGCGGTAGCAACGAATCACTTTTTGGAGCAAAAGGGCCTGCCGGATTTTTGGCAAAATTTACATTTGTTATAGGATTTTTATTTCTTGTAAACACCCTTGCACTTGGATATTTTTATAACCAATCAAAAAAATCTTCTCTTGCAGAAAATATAAAAGTTGTAAAACCTATAAAAAAAGCTCCAACTGTACCAGCTCTTCCAACTACAACTACAAAGTCCAATGCAGCACCAAAAGCACCAACAACCAAATAATATTTTTTACAAAAAAGTAAAAGTAATTTTACTTTTTTGTTTAATTCCAATATTTTTATATGCTGATGCACATATCTTTGTATTCCATAGATTTGGCGACACAAGATATGAAAGTACAAATACTTCTATAAAAGAGTTAATAAAAGAGTTTAATTATTTTAAGAATCACGGTTATAAAGTTATAAAACTTCAAAAATTGATAAATGTAGTTAAAAATAGAAAAAAAATTGATAATAAATGGATAGTTTTGACAATAGATGATAATTTTCAAAGCTTTTATCAAAATGGACTTAAAATCTTTAAAGAATATAATTATCCTTTTACTATGTTTGTATATGTACAAGCCACTGAAGATAGATACCCAGATTATACCACTTGGAATGAATTGAAAAAAATTTCAAAATATGGCTCCATCGAGTTTCATTCCTTTTCCCATCCTCATATGACATTTAAAAGTGATAAATTTTTAAGAAATGATTTTGCAAGAGGATTGAAGCTTATGAAAAAAAGATTAGGAATCGTACCTAAATATTTTGCATATCCTTATGGAGAATATGACAAAAGAGTAAGAAACATAGCAAAAGAATTTGGGTTTAAAGCCATACTCAATCAAAATATTGGTGCTGTTGGCAAATACAGTAATATTTTTGATTTAAACAGGAATGCACTTGTTGGAAAAACTCATTTAAAAGAGGATTTGGAGTATAAAGAGTTAAGAGTAAAATGGATAAAGCCAAAAGGCTATCCCAAAAATGGAATTTTAACAAAGATTATGGCAAAATTGTATTTGCCGGATATTAAAAATGCAAATTATTATCTAACTGATTACGGATGGCACAGAGCAAAAGTTGTTGATTCTTTTATAAATGAAGATGTAAATAAAAAATTACATCCAGGGAGGAATCGAATCGTTATAAGCGTAGGGCATAAAATAAAAGCAAAACTTTTAATAAAGGATAAATATGAGTTTAAATGAGATAAAAGATAAAACAAGTGAAAGTATGCAAAAAAGCATTGAATCTTTGAAAAAAGATTTTACCACTCTTAGAACCGGCAAGGTATCTACTGTCATATTAGACAATGTAATGGTTGATTACTATGGCACAGCAACCTCACTAAATCAAGTCGCCACAGTATTGGCAACTGATGCAACAACAATCACTGTATCCCCATGGGAAAAGAATTTATTAAAAGATATAGAAAAAGCATTACAAAGTGCAAATATCGGAGTTAACCCAAATAATGACGGAGAAAATATAAAACTGTTTTTTCCCCCAATGACAGTTGAACAGCGAAAAGAGAATGTTAAAAAAGCAAAAGCTATGGTTGAAAAAGCAAAAATAGCTATAAGAAATATCAGAAAAGATGCCAATAACAAGATAAAAAATTTAGAAAAAGAAAAAGATATAACTGAAGATGAAAGTAAAAAATCCCATGAAGATATTCAAAAACTAACTGACAATTTTACAGCTCAGAGCGACTCTTTACTTAAAAGCAAAGAGGCGGAGCTTATGAAAGTATAAAATGAATTTAGAAAAAATATATAAAGATTCAGGTGCACTCTTGGAGGGACATTTTTTACTAAGTAGCGGAAAACATTCAAAATATTATCTTCAAAGTGCAAAAGTTTTAGAAGATCCAAAAAGAGCTGAATTATTAGCAGCAGCCTTGGCAGAAAAAATACTCGAATCAGGTATAGAAATAGATACTGTTTGTTCTCCGGCACTTGGTGGTATTTTAGCAGGATATGAGCTATCA
>WFMT01000075.1 GCA_015488975.1 Campylobacteraceae bacterium
AATACTTGAACTCCTGCAACTACTTTTAGATTATTTTTATTATAATTAATCCTCGTATTGTAACTATTGTAATAATATCTATATATACTGTGCCACTGCATATATTCAGAAAGTTTATTCTCATTATTGCCATCAAAATGTATCTGGTAATGATTGCTAATCTTATACTCAAAGCCATAACTTAAAACATTGTCCCAATAGTATTGGTGCGTATAGTAAGCTGGTATAGACTTTGGATTTTTTTCATATTGAGACAGACTTATGCCTCTTGGATAAAATATATCCATTTTTGAAAATGTTTTGCTCACATATAGTCTCAACTTATCTATCGGATTATAATCAAACCTAAAAGCCTTATTTTCGTTCGAGTTCGTATTTTTATCCCCGGTTGTATCTATATATCTATCTCCATCATATTGAGTTTTATCCATATAGCCTGAGATTGCAAATTTATTTTTCTTAATGCCAAAGTTTATACCACCGTACCACAACCCATTGCTTCCTGCATAAGTTTTTACAGTCATATTATTGCTTCTTTTAGTGATTATATTGACAACTCCTCCATCGGCACCATCCCCGTACTCAACAGAACCGGAACCTTTTATAATTTCTATCCTTTTTATATCCCCAATTGGAATTGAAGATAAAAGCTGAGGTGTTTCGTCAATATTATTTAACCTTCTGCCATTTAAAGTTATAACAACATTTTCATATCCATTTGCAAGCCCATAGCCTCTTAAATCAATCAGTTGAGAAAAGGTATTGCCAAATGACGGCATGACAGTCAGTGATGTTTGTGTGTTTAAAAAATCATATAAGTTTTTTGAGTGGGAATTTTTAATATCTTTTGCGGTATATATTTCAGATGCAAATGGGGCATCGACTTCTTTTACCTCTATTTTTTTCGTGATCACCAGTGGGTCATCCTCATTTACTATTTTATCTTTTTTACTTATTTTCTTTTGGATTACTACTTTTTCATGATCGTTAAAACTCTGCTTGCTTGATGCTATTGTGGAGCTTACACTAAAAGCAAGTATTGCTGCCAATGAAAAATATCGTCTTCCAAATCCTTTTGGGCTATTCACTCTTTTATCCTTTCTAATTTTTAAAGTTTTACAAAATGATTTTTTATATCAGTCCTTCGGAAATCATTTGTTTAAGAACTCTTTTTAAAACTTTTCCGGTAGCATTTTTGGGAAGCTCATCCACAAAATAGATATTTTTTGGTACCTTAAAATTTGCTAAATGATTTTTTAAATATTTTTTAACATCATTTTCTTTCAAGTTCTCTTTTTCATCATCTTTTAAAACTAAAAAAGCTGTTGGAGTTTCATCGCCGGTTTCTTCATTTTTTTCTCCTATAACAGCTGCTGCGTCAACCTCATTAAGCTGATATAGTAATTCTTCTATCTCTCTTGGATAAATATTGATACCTTTTGAAATTATCAAATCTTTTTTTCTATCCATGATAAAAATAAAACCATCTTTATCCATTTTGACAAGATCACCGGTTTTAAGCCACCCATTAACAATGCTCTCTTTAGTAGCATCTTCTCTTTTATAATACCCTTGCATTACGCAATCACCCTTTACAATAAGCTCACCAACTTCTCCCAAAGGCAACTCTATCATCTCTTCATCAACACATTTTGCTTCATATCCAGGAAGCACTGGACCGACTGAAAGTGGTTTTTGCAATTCAAGTCTATTTGCTGCAACTACGGGAGAACATTCGCTAAGCCCATAACCTTCTATCAAAGTTGCCTTTGGAAATTTTATCTTAAATTCATTTAAAACTTTTTCGCTAAGAGGTGCACCACCGCTAACAAAAACTCTTAATTTGTTAAACCACATAAAATACCAGGGGATTTTAGCTTTGATAAGAGCATTGTAAACTGTAGGAATTCCTAAAAAGATAGTTACTCTTTTTAATAAAACCTGTTTTAATACATTTGAAAAGGGAAAAACAGACTTTACAATCACGATAGAAGAAGCTGTAAAAAAAGGTAACAGTACTGTTGCAGTTAGTGTAAATGAGTGAAACATGGGAAGATAGACAACAAATCTATCTTTTTGTGTAAGCTTGATTATCTCATTAATAGCTATCAAATTTGAGAAAATACTACGATAACTAAGCATCGCTCCTTTAGGTTTTCCAGTAGTTCCGGAGGTGTAAACAATACATGATAAATCGTCAAGTTTTGCAGATAATGAAACCTGCTCATGAACTTTAAAACTTTTTACAATCTCCATAAAACTAAAGTTTTTTTTATCTAAGTTTTTATACTCTCCAACCCATATAATTTTTTCTATTTTTGATGTTTGTATAAGAGTTTTTGTCTCTTTTGCAAACTTTGAAGAACTTATTAAAAGTTTTGCATCGCAATCATTTACAATATATTCATATTCATCTTTTTTTAAGAAATTATTAACCGGAACCACAACAGCTCCTATCTTTGATATTGCAAAAAATGATATCACAAACTCTTCGGAATTTTCAATTATCAAGCATACTTTATCGCCATTTTTTATATCACTAAATTCTAAAAACTCAGCAAGGGTATCTATCTTTTGCTTAAGTATTAAATTGTTGACTTTTCTTTTATCTATGAAAATAATAGGTTTTTTAGGAAAATTTTTAGCATTTTGTTCAATCATTTCATAAAAGTTATTGTACTTGTATCTTGACATTCATTAAAACCTGTATTCTATGGCTGCTGTTAAAAGATGTGCTCTTATATGTGTAAAGGTTCCATTTATACTACTGTTATTAACTATCCTGGAATCTTTGTCATCATAAAGATAACTCATACCCAAACTAATCTTTTTGCTATATTTATACTCAAAGCCCACAGAATAAAGTTTTGCATCTGCATCGGGTAATTCAAACCCAAGAGTAGCCGTAGGCACTGGGCTTTTGTCTATGGCAAATCCTGCCATTAGTTTTAACTTATTATTATACTGGTGGGTTATACCTATCCTGTATGCATTTGTATCTTTCCAGTTCTTTGGTATTGGATTATCAAATTTTGCTTTTAGATATGGGTCGCTTAAAGCATGAGAGTAATTGAAATCCAAATTCTTATAAGCAGACCAATAATTTCTTTCATACACAAACTCAACAGTAGTTTTTTTCTTAAAAGTATATGCTACTGCCATATCTAATGTTGCAGGAAGAGGAATGGTTACGCTTGCTGGACCATTGTATGTTGCTCCCGTTGGACTTACCAAAGAGGCATTTCCGCTAATTGTTAAATCAACTTTGGAACGATAAGTAGATGATAGTTTTAGATTACTGTTTGGTCTATAACTTAAGGCAAGATTGTAGCCAAAATCTATAGAGTCTCCTGTCATATCTCTTTTTAAGTTTTTACCTATACCGTTAGCATCACTTCTTACTTTTCCACTACTATATACACCTCTTATGCCACCGCCTATCGCAAATTTATCATTTATTTTATATGCAAAAGTTGGATTTACTTCTACCACCTCTAGTGTAAACTCTTGAACACTTGCTTTTTGAAATGGCGAATCCCATCTTTTAGAAAGTCCTCCTGGAGCCGTGATAGAGAGTCCATATCTCCAGCCTCCCTGATCTTTCGAGCTAAAATGTAGTGTTGGAAGTAAAAATTGCTCTTCTTTTGATTTTGCATTTGCGGGATACCCACTAACCTTTCCGACATAATTAACTCTTGGCAGATTTATATATGTTAAATCAAACTCCATCAAATTTGCATTTTTATTCCATACCATGTTTGCCGGGTTGTAGTAACTTGCATCTGCTCCGTTTGCATTTGCTACATAAGCAGCACTAAGAGCAACTGAGTTCAATGATTGCTCCGGGATTTTATATCCTGCCGCATAGATGGCTGTGCTTGCATATAGGCTAAGTATTAGTATTTTTGACCGTTTTGTCATATTTGCTCCTTGTGTGTTGTTATTTCTTTATCAAGCTATAAAGTAGTTTTATCTCTTCTTTCCAAATACTATCATCTATCGTCTCAAGTATCAAAGGTATGTCATCCATTCTTTTATCATTCATAATAAGCTCAAACGCTTTAAGTCCAATCTTTCCTTTTCCTATGCTATCATGCCTGTCAACTCTGCTTCCAAGGTCTGGCTTTGAGTCATTTATATGCATACCTTGAAGATATTTAAAGCCTACAATTTTCTCAAACTCTTCCCATGTTTTTTCATAAACTTCTTCATTTCGTATATCATATCCTGCTGTAAACATGTGACAAGTATCTATACAAACACCGACTCTTGCCTTATCTTCTACTTTATTGATTATATGTGCTAAATGTTCAAACTTATAACCTAAATTACTTCCTTGTCCTGCCGTATTTTCTATAACCAAACAAACACTGTTAGTAGCTTTTATAGCCTCATTTAGTGAGTTAGCTATGGCATCTAGACACTCTTCTTCACTTATTAGCTTCAAATGGCTTCCTGGATGAAAATTTAATTTTTCAAGCCCCAAAAGCTCACATCTTTTTATCTCATCGCAAAATGCATTTAGCGATTTTTCTCTTTTTTGAATATCAGGATGTCCTAAATTTATAAGATAACTATCATGGGGTAAGACATGTTTTGGCTCTATTTTTGATAATGCGAGGTTGTCTTTAAATTTTTTAATTGTTTCATTATCATAAGGTTTTGCGACCCATTGTCTCTGATTTTTAGTAAATAGTGCAAAAGCTTTTGCCCCGATATTCATAGCATTCAAAGGAGCATTAAAAACCCCACCACTTGCGCTTACATGAGCTCCTATATATTTCATAAATTCTCCATTTTTACTAATTTGATAATGATATGATTGGAAAAATCTTTAAAGTATATCTTATCTTTGCTAACAATATACTTTATAACAAGAGAGTTTTGTTTGATATTTTGCATAAAACCATTAGTAGTTTTTTTATAGCCTGATTTTTTAAATATTGTTTTTTTATTGAGTATATTTGAGAGGGTATTTTGCTTGTAATGGTTACTTAAAAATCTTTCATTAAAGCCAGTCTTACTAAAGCAATGAGAATTTATACATATATTTTTACCAATTTTTAATTCTAACACAGGGTTTCCGGCAGAAAATAGTTGTAAATTTGTATAATTTTTTCCATAATTTAAAAAACCAAGATCGCTAAAAGCCACACTTTTCATTTTTATTGTTATGAGGTAGCTTTGAGATTTTAATATATCTCTTTTGTAACTACAGCCTGAAAATAATAATATTATTATCATAGGCAAAATTATACTCAATCGTCTATTTGACATTATAAAAACTTCAAACTCTCTTTACACAAATTCTTCCATCCGCTAGTTGTATTTAAATCGGTACACTTTTTAAAAGATTTTTTTGCACTTTTAACATCTTTTAGCTTCATGTAAATATCTCCAATCTCATACAAAACTCTATCTTTAAGAGTTTTTTTATGTATGCGCATCAAAAGATTATTTGCTATTTTTAACGCAGTTGAATATTTATTGAGTTTCTTTAATGCTGTTATATAATCAAATTCTATGCCTGGGCTAAGTACATAACTCTTATATCTTTTTTGTAGTGAAATTATTTTTCTTGCATATTGCGCTACCATCAAATTATTGTCTATTGTTTTGGCATAGTTGACCAATTTTTGATATACCTGCTCATTTTTGTATCTATTTTTAAATATCATTTCTATTTTATTTGCTGTTTTTAAAGCTAAATCATACTTTCTAAGTTCAAATAGTGCAAAAAATTTATAATACAATATCTCTTTATAACCTTTTACGCCATAAGTTTGACCAAGAGAGAGCACATCGTTACTCAACGACAGTAATTTAGAGTATTTATGCTGCTCATACAATATCTTTGCCATTACTTTCAACCAACTTATTTTCTTTGAGGGTGCTAATTTAGTATTTTTCAACCTCTTTTTTACCAAAGTAAATGCTCTGTTGTAATTGCTTGTATCTAAGTAGCATTTCACCAATTTTAAATCATATTTTTTATTAATTTCAATTTTATATTCATTTAAAAGCTTTACA
Source organism: Campylobacteraceae bacterium (assembly GCA_015488975.1). Taxonomy (GTDB): domain Bacteria; phylum Campylobacterota; class Campylobacteria; order Campylobacterales; family JALSKU01; genus JALSKU01. The sequence goes on from WFMT01000075.1 coordinate 6,031, forward strand.
GTATTGAAACAGTTTTCTTTTTTTAGATTGTAAACAGCAATATTTTGTACAGCCTTTTTTGTTAATTTTTGTACGATTTTTTTATTTTTTTGTATATATTGAAAGTTTTTTAATGACTTTAGTGCTTGCTTATAATTTTTCTCTTTTATAAGAAGTTTTATCTTAAGGATATTGGCTTTTTGGTATATATTTCCATTATCATATTTTTTTATCAACTTATTATAGTAATTTAAAAGTTTTGTACTATTTTGATCTGATACATTAAAAAACAGACCATCAAGACTTCTTTTGACTTCATCAACATACTGCCCATACATAAAAGATTTTAAATATCTTTTATAATACATGGAGGCTAATTTATAATTTTTTAATGCAGCATACTCATCTCCTAAAGCTTTTAATACCTTACCTTTCAAGCCTGGATTATGATTTATCTTCGATAATATTTTCTTAAGAAGTTTAACAGATAACTGTTTCATATTATTTACTTGAAATTTTATCGCCATATTATAAGCTTTTGTTAAATCACTTAGGAAAAATGATGGATTTGCATCAAGAATTTTTTTATAATATTTTTTAGCATTTTTAATATTTCCCATTCTTAAATATAATTTTGCAAGTTTATTTGCTGCTACACTTGCTACTTTTATATTATCTGTAGAATATAAAACATTTTTATACAATTGTAAGGCTTTTTCTTTTTGATCTTCATTATATAAACTATCAGCAAAAGATAATATACCAAATTCAGTAAATTTATTTTTAGGATGCTCTGTTATTAAAATATCGAAAAAGTATTTTGCATCACTGTTTTGTCCCAAATTTTGGTAAGCTTTTGCAATATGATATAAAACTTCAGGTATATTCTGATTTGATGGAAATTTCTTAATCCAACTTTTACCCATCTTTACAATCTCATTATTATATTTATCTTGTATTTTTGGATCTATATTAGCACTATTTGCAACTTTTTCAACAGATCTTATCTTGTAAAGCAAGAAGTCATTAATAAATATAGATTTTGGAAAATCTTTTAATGCATTATCTGCTTCGGAAATCACAAAACGGTATCTTTTTCTTTTATAATCTTGCTTGATAGAGAGATATGCTTGTATATCTTTACTATTGCTGACATATTTTATTGGCATTCCATTTAAATCAAGTGCGCCAATGCTTGGCATCATACTTTTACCAAAATATACCGGAAATTTTATGCCGATCTCTTTTGGAGCTACTTTTAAAAAACTATCGCCTTTATACAATAAAAAAATCCAATGCTTTGCACTTTTATAAATATACTTTCTAATTTGTTTTGATTCATATAATGGAGTTGATATCTTAAATATTTTTATATTATAGACAGGAATTAATGTAACAATAGTACTATTTGACTTCTTGGTTATATATATATCAATAAACTTTGTTTTTTTAGGCATAATTTTTATATCACTGCTGCCATTTATTGTACAAATATAACTATTTTTTTTTATGTTTATTATCTTTTTTTTACATGCAAAAGGAGTTTTATCAAAAATATGTAAAATTGCATAATCTTTTTTATTTTCTTTTGTACTGTTTAGCACTATAGTTAATGCAAAAAGAGAGTGTAATGTTAAAAAAAATAGGATAAAAAAAAGCTTTTTCACCAGGTAGTCTCCCTCTTATTAAAGTAGAATTTAATAAGAATATCTCTAATTAAAGCTACAGCGAGGGAAACAATTACAATTTTCATTATCTAAAATCCACTTGCCACCACATATGAACTTATCATTTCCAAGAAAGGTTCAATAGTAAATATAGCAAATATCGTAACAATAGCACTGAAACCAACTATTGTTTTAAGTGCTGTTGATGCATTTTTTACATATATTATATTTGCCTTACTATCTGGTTCTTTTAAAAACATATAAACTATAAGTTTTAGATAATAATATGCAGCAACTGCACTATTTAAAACCAATAATATAGCAAGAAAAGTATTGCCACTGTTTATTATAGCTCCTAAAAGATACAGCTTTCCCCAAAATAGAGCAAAAGGAGGAACTCCCGCTAATGAAAGCATAAATATAGCCATGATTGTCGCAGCTACCGGCTTTACAGTAACCATGCCGGCAAATTTTTGATATGGATGATCATATTTTGCGGTAAATTCACTTTTTTTGTATCTTGATATCCATAGCATTGCAAATGCCCCAAGATTGGTAAAAGTAAACATTATCCAATATAAAAACAGAGCATTATGTGCTTGAGTAGTATTTACTAGTACAGCACTCATAACAAAACCGGCATGACTGATGGAACTGTATGCTAACATTCTTTTTACACTTTTTTGCACCAAAGCCATAATATTGGAAAAAGTCATTGTAATGATTATCATGGCATACAATACAT
>WFMT01000076.1 GCA_015488975.1 Campylobacteraceae bacterium
ACAGTTTTGGAGAAAGATTTAGCATCACAACATTCGGTGAATCCCACGGAGTTGCCATAGGGTGCGTCATAGACGGTGTTCCAGCAGGTCTTAAGATAGATACTTTATTTATCCAAAGTGAGCTTGATAGAAGAAAACCAGGAAAAAGCAAGTATGAAACCAGTAGAAAAGAAGATGATATAATCCAAATCCTCAGTGGAGTTTTTGAAGGAGTCAGCACGGGCACACCTTTGTCTATGCTTATACAAAATACAAATCAAAAAAGCAAAGATTATGGCAATATTAAAAACCTTTTCAGACCTTCTCATGCGGACTTTACATACTGGCACAAATATGGCATAAGAGATTACAGAGGCGGAGGCAGAAGCAGTGCAAGAGAAACTGCTATGAGAGTAGCCGGTGGAGCTGTGGCAAAACTGATGTTAAAAAAACTCGGTATCGAAGTTTTGGGTGGGATTTACAGCATAGGAGATATTGAAGCTAATTCTTTAGATTTTGAATATGCGAAGCAAAGCATTATTTATGCATTAGATAAAAATGTCGAAACGCAGCAAAAAGAGTTGATTGAGAGTTGTAGAAAATCACATGACTCAGTCGGAGGAGTGGCAACTATCAAGCTCAAAAATATTCCTATCGGTTTAGGCGAGCCCATATATTATAAATTTGACTCACTATTGGCGAGTGCTATGATGAGTATAAACGGAGTTAAAGCCGTAGAGATAGGTGACGGAGTGAAAGCTTCCAAAAGAACAGGAAGTTGGAATAATGATGAAATAAAAAAAGAGGGTTTTGCATCAAATCACAGTGGAGGTATATTGGGTGGTATTTCCAACGGAGATGATATAGATATCAAAGTTTATTTTAAGCCGACTCCCTCTATATTTAAACCTCAACATACCATAGATATACATCAAAATGAAACAATTTGCGAATTAAAAGGAAGGCATGACCCTTGTATCGCTATAAGAGGTTCGGTAGTAGCAGAATCCATGGCAGCACTCGTTTGTGCAGATCTTTTGCTGCTAAATATGGGACGAAATATGACAAATATAAAAAAAGCTTATTCTTAAAGAGATATACTTTAAACAATAAAATCAAAGGAAAGTACAAGAAAATGGATGAAATTAAAAAACTTCTCAGCATAAAAAATAATACTTTAAATACCAAATATTTTATATTATTAGTATTGTTGGCATATATTTTTAGTGTGGCAATAAGATATATCTGGGTTTACCAGTTTGGTGGAGTTCCACAGTTTATGTGGAATCATCAGTTGATGATAAACACAAATGATGGATACTTTTGGGCAGAGGGTGCTAGAGATATCTTAGCCGGCTTCCATCAACCCCATGATTTATCTCCCGTTTATGCCCCCATATCGAAACTTACTGCACTATTGGTAAAAATTTTACCTTTTTCTTTTGAAACTATAATCCTTTGGATGCCTTCATTCATTGGCTCACTACTTGTTATACCCATCATGCTCATAGCAAGAGTTTTTAAGCTTGATATTTTAGGATTTTGTGCAGCTCTTTTAGGGGGCATTGCATGGAGTTATTACAACCGAACCATGACAGGATACTATGATACCGATATGCTTACCATAGTTTTTCCTACTTTTCTTTTATGGAGTATTATAGCCTCTATGGTAGAAAACAGATATAGGTATTTGCTATTTATTCCAGTATTTATCATCTTATATAGTTGGTGGTATGGCTCAAGTTACTCTTTAAATATAGCTATGATTTTTATAGTATTTTTATATGTTTTAGTATTTGAAAGAAAAAACAATCTTGGATATGAGATAATTATATTTATGCTTATCTCAATAATGCCAACTTTTTGGTGGCTCAAAATCGGGATACTGTTTTTGCTTCTTTTAGCTTTTTATTTTAAAAAAGAGACACTTTCTAAAACAATGATATTTGCTATTTTGGGATTGAGTCTTGTTGCAGTATTTTTTATGGGAGGGCTTGACCCTGTTATAGCACAGCTTAAAGCTTACGTTCTTAGAGACACTTATACTTCAGGGATGGCAAATAACTTTCAGCTACACTACTTTGCGGTAAATAAAACAGTCAGAGAAGCAGGAAGAATACCTTTTGCAATCTTTGCAGATAGGATAAGCGGAAGCACTGTTACTTTTATTTTGGCAGTTATTGGGTATCTGCTGCTCTCTTTAAGATATAAAGCTATGTGGCTTGCTTTACCTATGG
>WFMT01000077.1 GCA_015488975.1 Campylobacteraceae bacterium
GTAAATTTTCTTGCCTGCGTGATCTTGGAAACAAGTGCCTGGGTAAATCTTTGTGATATTTGTTTTCCACTTTCATTGACTCCTAAAATATCATAACTATTTTTATATTCAAAAGGTATTATTGCTATCTTCCGCCTGTTATTCGGACTAAATCCTGGCGTTTTGTATCTTAGTATTTTAATTCTAAGCTTAACTATCCACTCACTGCCTTCTTTTCTTGAGTCAATAATCCTGTACTTTCTTATAAAGCCCTTTGTTGCCTCTTTGATCCTCTTTTGAGATTTCTCAGAGATAGAGATGCCATGGGAGCTTTGACCATCTAATGATATAGCTGCTTCTTTGATTGCCTTTGCATAAACTCTTTTGGAACTTATAGCAACTCCATTGGTTTGCTTTACTGCCTCTATGAGAGCATTTCTTATAGCTGTTGTTCTGCTCATACCAGAACCTTCAACTATCAAGTATGTAGTTTTTATACTGGCAAAAGAAAATACAGGGAATAAAATCATTAAAAATATAATTATTTTTTTCATTATTAAACCTTAAAAATCATTAATATTATTAACTGGCTTACTTACTTCAATAGACTTTTTGTAAACATGTTTTCTAATCTTTTTCTTAGTCTTATATCTCCCGCTGTTAAAATCATTTACCGCTTTTAAAGTCTTATATCTCCATACTCTGACTACACCTACAAATTTAACTCCATTTTTTGTTGTATATCTCCAGGTTTTAACTGTGCTGACACCTTTTAAGCTTGCACTTGCATCACTTCTTGCATTATTATTTGTGATTTTAATAATATTTTTTATGGTTTTTTCTATAGTGTCACTATTTAGCTTCATTTTTCTTTGAACATATCTTCTTATCTCTTCGCCATTTGCTCTATTTTGCTTAACACTCAAATATCCATTGATAATTTCAGCTATTTGCGCATCTGCATTGCTTTTTGCATTTGCCTTGGCCTCACTTCTTAACTGATTATTTATATAACTGTCACTATCTTTTGAGTAAGAGCCTATACCATAAGATATTATCATTGGAGTTCCGTCTAAATCATAAGCAAGTCTTACTCCAAAAGTACTTAGATACTCTTTTTGATTATTTGGTAAAAGGTCTTCAACGCGCCTTCCTTTGCCATGAACTATAGAATTTCTCCTAAGTCTTATATCTTTTGCTATTTGTATCGTTTTTGCCGAAGCAACAGCAATTATACCGACAACATAACTGCCACTTTTATCTGTCGCAAGCGATGTTTGTATAGGAAAAAGACCCGCTATGCTTCCAGAGGCTATTCTTAATGTATTTTTTAAAAATTTATCCCTAAAAATATCTTTCTTCTTTATCGGAGTCATTTTCTTCAATTCATCGGGGCTGACTCCCAATTTTATCAACTTTTTATCTAATTTTTTATCAGTCACTTCTAAACTTTTATCAAAAATTTTAAGAATTTTTCCAACAAATCCCTTTACTCTTGGATTTGGCAATTCTATCTGCTTTGCATTAGTTGATCTATCAGAATAAAAAGATTTTATCTTGGCTGTTAAAACTCTTCCAAATCTCGCCATTAGATATTTAGTCTGTAATTTCATAAGTGCTTTATCATAAGCGTTTACAAGAGCATCGCCAAATTGCGGATCAGTAGGTTTTAAAGAAACCGCCTGTGATGCAAAAAAGAAAAATTTTCCATTTTGCTCACCAAATTCATGTATTCCAAACTTTTTTATAGCACTATATGCCCAATCATCTATGGAATCGGTTGCATCTTCTACATTATTTGGATTTGAAAGTTTATTTATCTCATTTATATCTTTTTGCTTTATTTTAATGGTACTTTTTGCCATTGAAAAAGATATAAAACCCAATAAAATCAAAGTTAATATACCTGTAAATAATTTTTTCATAATTTCACCTTACCAATTTACTGATTTGCTGCTTCCAGCTTTGCTTATAACCGTCTGGCCTTCCCAATATGCCAAACCTGTCTTGGTGTCAGTAAGTGTTAGCTGAAAATAGTAATCAACTCTTGTTTCACCATTAGATAAGGTTGAATTTCTCTGGATAATCTTTCCGGAGAGAGAAAAATCATAACCTATAAGTTGTCCTTTTTTAACAACAGTTTTTTGATTTACCTCATCTGAATTTCTTAATTTTCTTGCTTCATTTGTCATTTCATCAGTAGTCCCACCTGCTCTAAACTCAGTAGTTACTACTACTTTTCCACTTTGCAAAAGTGCTATTCTTATACTTTTGGTTAATTGATCCATATCAATCATTTGATCCGTATCATTTACAATTCTAGAAATCGCCAATACATATCTTCCACCACCTGGCTTATTTAACGCGCCGCTTTTTAACATAGACTGTACTGCATCATAGGAAGCTTTTCTAAAATCTTGATAATCAAGCCCTAAAGTAGCAGCTTTTGCACTCGCTGGATGTTGATTGTTTATATATGTAGGCTGGCCTCCTGCACATCCGGCAAAAATAACAGCCGTTACAATTGCAAGTAATGATAATTTACCTGTATTCTTTAGTTTCATTTGGAATCCTTTCTTTATTTTTTGCATAATTTACTATATTTATCTTGTAAGTTCTTACATTGGCAGATGTAGCAACAATATTATATATTTCACTTTCACCCGGTGCTAAATGAATTTTATGAAACCCTCCGGTTATACTTGTTATCTTAAATCCATTTTTATCAAACCATTGCACTTGATACAATGCGTTTACAGCGGTATGAGGCAAAAGATTTTTCAAAGCAAATTGCACCTGAGCCAAACCATCAACTCTTTCTTTGCTTACAGAGTTTGTCACTATTATTTTATTTCTTAATGAATTGTCTATACTTATAGGCCAATTTGGATGAGCAGGAGCAGGAGTATTTTGACAACCTGCAAAAAAGATAACCGCTGTTATGCCTATTATGATTTTAGAAAGATACTTCATTATATATTGCCTTTGATGTTGGTGTTGTTATCCTGATAAATACTATATGATTTTTCTTTGGATTTAAATTCATAGTAAATACTTTGGTATGATTTGGCGTAAAAACTGATAATTTTGAAGATTTTATCCTAATTCTTGCAATTTGGAAATTCTTAGGTAAAAGCAGCCATTGTCTAGTATCAGCTCTATTCATAAATCCTTGATAAGCTGCACCAATGATACCTCCAAGCAAACCTCCTCTTCTTTTGAGCTCATATTGTATAAGACTCTGAGTAACTGTTCTTGTAATGGCTCTTGCCATGATAGTTGGAAATCTCTTTTTAAACTCTGTTTTTATGATTTTATCCATGCTTGCAATTTCTTTTGTACTAACAGATTTGTTTGCATTTTGTATATTTAGATATGAAAATGCTGCGGGATTTTCTTTAAAAGTAGGTAGAGCTATGCCTGTATAATATATACTTTTTGTCACTAAAAACAGTGGTATATCAAATCTTAACTCTTTCTTGCTTGGTCCTCTTCCGTTTGCAAAAATTATCCAGGCATAATGCTTATTTGATTTATGATTTAAAGTTCCTGCATATTTAAAAGCAAATTTCCAATCATTTTCAACATAATTTGCACCAGCTTCATTTCCTTTTATCATGCCATAAGTTTCTTTAAGCAAATTGGTTGCTTTTTGATAATCATGCGCTCTAATGGAAAATAATCCAGCCATATAACTTGCAAATGGATTTACAAAATCAGGATATGGTTTAAAAGCAAATAAATTGGTATATTTTTTCTCTATTGCATTTTTTGTTTTTTGATTGTTAGCTGATTCTTCAACTCTTTTTTGGCTTACTTTTTTGCCTTTTAACTTTTTCTTATTTTCCTCTTTGATTTTTTGTTTTTCCTGAGATATTTCTGATTGAAAGAATTTTTTAGCTCTTCTTTGCCTCTCTATTGCTCTGTTAAACTCAACTCTTGCACTTGATATCTTGCCTTCGCTTAGATAATCCATGCCTTTATAAGTATTGACCATTATTCCCTCATAAATTCTAGGTCTATAATCCATAAAAGTATCATTTGTAAGAACAGCACCAATATTTGCAAACATTTTACCGGCTAAAACTTCTTTATCAAATTTTTTTATCTTTACTTCAGATTTATTAAAAAAGAAAATACTTTGGTTGTAGTCTTGTGCATATCTTGAGATGAGTCCCGCATCCAAGTACCACAATAAATCATCTTTTTGTTTTTTTACCAAATTTTTTGAAAGCTGCTGATAGCCACCTGTTTTTTCTACACTTTCATAATTACCTGACTTGCCTATTTTACCTAAATCTGGTGTTGTTCCCGCGCAACCAGCTAAGATAATAGATCCGCATACTATACCCAAAATACTCTTCTTTGTCATGCTCATCCTTACATATTTGTGATTTTTAAAGCATTATTATATTTAAAATTAAAGATAATGTCAATAATTATGCTAAAATAAAGTTTTATGCATAAATAATTAAATATATCAACATTTTTATAACATTTTCTTATCCTCTATATTCTTGTTTAATTAATTAACTGACCTTATAAAATATAAGGTCAGTTAATAATAATTTTATATTAATTATAGTAAAGTTATCATTTATTTTGAGGATATTTAAAATGGCAACGAAACACTACGAAGTACTTATAGTAGGCGGAGGCATTTCAGGTGCAGCACTTTTTTATGAACTTGCAAAATATACAGATATAAAAAGTATTGCTTTAGTGGAAAAATATGAAAAACTTGCAAAATTAAACTCTTGCGGGACCAGCAACTCGCAAACAATCCACTGTGGAGATATAGAAACAAATTATACAGTCGAAAAAGCAAAAGGTGTAAAAAGAACTGCTAATATGATAGCAAAATATTGCCTTCAGCATAATTATCAAAATAAATTCATGTTTGCTCATCAAAAAATGGCACTTGGTGTCGGAGAAGAAGAAGTTTATTATATGAAAAAAAGGCATGAAGACTTTCAAAATTTATTTCCTTACTTAAAAGTATTTGATAAAGAAAAACTCGCTCAAATTGAACCAAAATTAGTTTTCGACAGAAATGGCAAATACAGGCCAGATGAGATAGTTGGAGTTGGAGTTGAAGCAGGAAGCAAACATTACAGTACAGTTGATTTTGGGATAATGACAGAAACTTTTGTAGAGAATGCAAAAAAAATAAAAGATAAAGTTACAGATGTGTATCTAAATTCAAAAGTTATAGAGATACAAAAAGATGACTCCAAGCATACTGTTAAAACACAGCATCAAACTTTCACTGCTGATTTTGTCGTTGTTAATGCCGGGGCGCACTCTTTGTATATTGCGCACCAGATGGGTTATGGTACAGACTACGGTTGTTTGCCGATGGCCGGCAGTTTTTATCTAACCACCAAAAAAATTCTAAATGGAAAAGTATATATGGTTCAAAATCCGAAGCTTCCTTTTGCCGCTTTACATGGCGATCCTGACATATTGGCAAATGGTTTTACCAGATTTGGACCAACTGCACTTGCTCTTCCCAAGCTTGAGAGATACACTGGTGGAACATATATGGATTTTATTAAGACATTAAATTTTGATACAAATATTTTAAAAATATTTTCGGACTTACTTTCTGATAAAGATATAAGAAATTATATTTTTAGAAACTTTATGTTCGAAGTTCCATACATTAATAAAAAACTTTTTGTAAAAGATGCAAGAAAAATCGTACCTTCTCTTGAACTTGACGATATTAGATATGCAAAAGGATTTGGAGGAGTAAGACCGCAGGTACTGGATAAGAAAAATAAAAAACTTATGTTAGGGGAAGCCAGCATAAATCCCGGAACCGGCATAATATTTAATATGACACCAAGTCCCGGCGCTACAAGCTGTCTTGGCAATGCCGAAAGAGATACAAAAACGGTTTGTGCATATTTAAACAAACAATTTAACCAAGATGAATTCAATAAAGATTTGGTAGATGAAGATTAAAATATTTTTGATGATTTTGTGTAAATATGTAAAAAAGTTAAATTATTAATATAGATATAGTGTTAAATTAATGTAAAATTTATTATTTTTGCTATAATACACTGTACTTATTGGGAATATTAGCAAATTTATTGTAACAGGAGATCAAGAATATGAAAAAGATTTTATATATTACCGATCGAGAGGAATATTCTGAACACAATTTTATAGGTCCTCTTTTTGAAAAATATCTATCTGAGTATTTGCAAGTAGATATTGTCTATTTTTCAAGCTACAAAAGTTATTTGGGGCAAAAAGATCGATGCCTAATCATACCTGAATTTAAAAAAAAGAATATGTTTAAGTGCTTGGAAGATAATGATATAAATATTTCAAGTTATGACTATATCATTGTTAGAAATATGCACGATGTTTTAAAATATGTATTGGAAAACAAAAATAAGTACAACATAAAAGTAGGTTTCAGGCTCTCTTTTCCAAAAATTACCGGGGAGTTAGAGCGAGCAAAAGCCGAAAACAGATCCAACTTGGTGAAAGTTATAAATCACAAGTTAAGAACTTACTCAAAATCACAACTCATAAACCAATGTGATATTTTCCTGCCGACTTCAAAACAGATGCAAGAAGTGTATTATCCTAATATCAAAACAAAAATATTTGTTATCCCCTCAGCTATAGATCCTCAAAGACTTCATGACAAAGTAAGCAGAAATGACAAGAAAATCATTTTTGCTTATGAGGGAACACTTAGCAAGCTAAGAAATTTTGAAGTGGTTTTAGAAGCATTTTGCACCATAAAAAAAGACAACTGGGAACTCCATATCTCAACTAAAGATATGGAGTATGCCAAAGAATATGTAAAATCTTCCAGTTTAAACCAAGACAAAATAAAGATTTCAAAAGCCACTACAAAAGACGAATTACTAAACTTTATAACAAGGTGCGATGTAGGACTTTCACTTTTACCTGATATTAGTATTTTCAATACTTCCGTTCATCTGAAGATTATGGATTATTATACAAGCGGAGTTCCCTCTCTGATGTCAAATAATGCCCAAAACAGTTCAATCTTTACAGATGAAAAAGATGCTTGGCTTTGTGATTTTAATATAAAAGCTATCTCCCAAAAATTGGAAAAAATCATTGACACTCCAAAAGACAAGATTAGGGCTATGGGCAAAGCTGGTCAAGAGAGGCTACTTGATGTAAGAAATTATAAAATAATAGCAAAAAAACTATCAAATGCACTAAACGAGATATAAGAAGTATTACAATATACCTCTTAATCAAAAATAAATGATATAAATTGTAAAATTAAATATTAAATTTTAGGAGCAAATATGAAAAAGATTGTAGCTATTATAAAACCTTTTAAACTTGAAGATGTAAAAGATGCTTTAGGAGAGATAGAAGTTAGCGGTATGACAGTAAGTGAAGTAAAAGGATACGGAAGACAGCAAGGTCACAGCGAACTTTACAGAGGTGCTGAATATGTTGTTGACTTTTTGCCAAAAATAAAGATAGAAATCGTAGTAAAAAATGAAGATACAGATAAAGCTGTTGAAGCTATAGTAAAATCAGCAAAAACCGGTAAAATCGGTGATGGAAAGATATTTGTAAGCAGTATTGACAGAGTTATAAGAATAAGAACAAACGAAGAAAACGAAGAAGCAATTTAA
>WFMT01000078.1 GCA_015488975.1 Campylobacteraceae bacterium
CCTCGTGGTTTTGACATACCTCCTTTCAAAAGAGAAGGAAATAAGTTGGTATTGGGTCTTGACAGTCCGGAGTATCGAAAGTTAGTAAAAGAACATGCAACATTAAATAAAGCTTAGGGGGAAATATGGCACATTTTACAAAAGCAACAAGCGTTCATGATTGGGTTAATCAACGCTTAGGAATTGACACTCTTCGTCGGGTACTCGCAACTGAATACTGGATACCGAAAAATATAAATTTTTTATGGGCTATGGGAATGGTACTGGCAGTTACTTTTGCTTTACTGTTAATATCCGGTTTATTTTTACTTATGTATTATCAGCCAAATACACATTTAGCATTTGACAGCGTAAATGATATTATAATGAGGCAAGTTCCTTATGGCTGGCTTTTTAGAGATATCCATGCTGTTGCTGCTTCATTGATATTTTTGATTATCTATATACATATGTTTACCGGTATTTATTATGGTTCATATAAAAACGGTAGAGAAATGATTTGGATTTCAGGAATGCTCTTATATGTTACATTTTCAGCAGAAGCATTCAGTGGATATATGCTTCCTTGGGGACAGCTAAGTTATTGGGCAGGTACAGTTATCACTGACTTGTTTAGCTTAGGTTCTTTACATGCAGCAGGGCTTGTTGAATGGATTCGTGGAGGATATACTCCAGGACAGGCTTTTTTAAGTCGTTTCTTTGCATTACATGTTGTTTTGCTGCCACTTGCAGTTATAGGACTTATAGGATTGCATTTTGGTGCTCTTCGAATACCGCATGTAAACAACCAAGACGGAGAAGAGATTGATTTTGATGCAGAAGCTAAAAAATACAAAAGCGGAGATAAAAAAGGTTCCAAAGTTATCGCCTTTTCAAATGACTTTATGAGTAAAGATTTATTTATTGTAAGTATATATTTGATTTTCTTCTTTTATCTGGTTCTCTTCCATAACGGCTTTGCATTAGATCCTATAAACTTTGTTCCAGCAGACCCTATGCACACTCCAGCTAGCGTTGAGCCTGAGTGGTACTTTTTATGGTCATATGATATCTTAAGAGGTTTTTCAAAAAATCCAGGACTTATAGCTTTTGCATTTGCACAGGGTATATTCTTCTTCTTACCATTTTTAGACAGAAGTCCAAATGCTACTCCAGCTAGCAAAAGAGGTATATTTTTTGTATGGTTTTGGTTGTTGGTCATAGATATGACTGCTCTTACCATAATGGGAAAATTACCACCAGAAGGAGGATACAGAACTACTGGTATTGTATTTGCATATATATTTATAGGGTTGTGGATAATATTTCCATTTATCACAAAATTAGAAAAAAAAGTTACAGGGAGATAGCATGAGAGGATTTATAAGCTTAATAATTATAATAATATTTACATCGGTAACATACTATTTTATCGGACCTGTTGCACACTCAATCGAGGGTGGAGCAAAAGTTGCTGATTCTCATTATTCCTATGCTGATATTCCTGCACTAAAACTTCAAGGGAATGTGGCAAAAGGTAAAGCACTGGTTATGGGAGCTGGAGCTTGTGTGGGATGTCATAGCATTGAAGTTGCCGGTATTAAACCAAGCATGTCACCGGATGTTGCCGCGAAAGCTTACGGAGTTATGCCACCTGATTTAAGCAATGCAGGCGTTATTTACAGCCCTAAGTTTTTGGCTGCTTATATAGCAGATCCAGTTCATGCTATGAAGCTTGGAAGTAAGTTTAATGCACAAACAGGAAAAACCTTTCCAATGCCAGCCTTTGCTGGAGCAGGCGGTAACAAACAACAAGAAATTGCGGATATGGTTGCTTACTTAAAATCAATAGCCATAAGCAAAGATAAATTGACACCAAAACTTGCGTTTGAAGATTCTTGTGGCCGTTGTCATGCTATAAGATATGAAAAATGGACACAAATCGGTACAACACCTAAGTTTAAAAATAAAAAACAAAAATTAGCATTTGAATTAAAAGTTGCTGATTATCAAGATTCGCTACATAAATATTTAGGAAGTCTGCCTCCTGATTTATCAACAATAGTAGAGTCTAAAACAGATCATTTCATAAATACTTTTGTGCAAAATCCTCAAAATCACATAAAAGGGACAGCTATGCCTCGAGTAGGTATAACTGCTGATACTGCAAAAAAAGTTATGGCGTATTTAGAAAAATCCGGAAATCCTACCCAAGCTGAAAGAGAATCACTTGGTAAAGATATTATGATTTATCTTGTCATAATGGCAATATTTGCTTTCTTATGGAAACAATCAGTCTGGAAAGACTTACACTAAAATTCTGCATGTCCTGCTAAAACAGGGCATGCAACCTTACAAATCAAACTTAAAATCAAAACTCGCTTCTTGACATTTTGCTTTTTATGATGTATCATAAAATCAGTTGAATCTTTTATTTTGCCAAAATTAAAGAGGAGATATAATGAAATATTATAGAGTGAGCCAAAATAAACATAAAATAACTTGTCTTTTATGTAAACATTATTGCCAACTTGCAAATAATCAAGTAGGAGTCTGTGGTGTCAATCAAAATGTAAATGGTGAACTAAAAAACTTGGTATACGGATATCCTGTGGCTTTAAATATAGATCCGATAGAAAAAAAGCCTCTTTATCACTTTTTACCAGGAAGCCTGGCTCTTAGTTTTGGAACTGTAGGGTGTAATTTTAAATGTCCTTTTTGCCAAAATTGGAATATTTCTCAAACTCACGATATAAATAAAAATATCAAAGTCTCTCCAGATGAAATGGTAGAGCTTGCCTTTGAACATAACTGCAAATCCATAGCTTATACATATAACGAACCTACTATTTTTTATCCTTACGCCAAAGATATCGGACTTATTGCCAAAGAAAGAGGATTGAAAAATATATTTGTCAGCAATGGATTTGAGACTCAAGAAATCATTAAAGACATGCCAAATTGGTTGGATGCTGCTAATATAGATCTTAAAAGTTGGGATGAAAAATACTATAAAAAAATTTTAAAAGGTGGACTTGAAGCAGTAAAAGATACATTGCGTTTGATGGCAAATGAGGGTATTTGGATAGAAGTTACCACTCTTTTAATCGAGGGTGAAAATGATAAAAATGAACAACTTGAAGAAATGGCAGAATTTATAGCAGGTGAGCTTGGAGATTTCATACCTTGGCACTTGAGTGCTTTTCACCCGGATTATAAGATGAAAGATCACAATACCACAGAGTTAAAAACCCTACAAAGAGCTTACGCTATAGCTAAAAAAGCGGGATTACATTATGTTTATCTTGGTAATGTGGCTGTATCTGGTGATACATATTGCCCAAATTGCGGCAAACTACTAATAGACAGAACAGGCTATAGTGTAACTGTAAACAATATCATTCAAGGTTGTTGTCCAAATTGTAATACAATTATAGAAGGAGTATGGGAATGAGTACAAGAAAAATGACAGTAGCAGGAGCATTTTATCCAAACGAACATGCTGAAATAGAAAATATGTTTGAGCATTATAATGATATATTAGATAAAAACTTGAAACAAAATAAGATCTTAAGTATAAAACCAAGAGCCATAATAGTTCCCCACGCCGGATATATCTACTCCGCTTTTACAGCGAATATTGCTTACAGGGTGCTTGCAAATACCAAAGCAAAAAGAGCTGTTGTCATAGGACCTAGCCATAAAATATATTTAAGTGGGAGCAGCATTAGTGAGTATGATGATTATCAAACACCCTTTGGTAATTTAAAAATAGATACTAATTTAGTGGAAGAATTAAAAGAGAATTTTGGATTTTCATTTATACCAGAAGCTCATAAAGAGCATAGCACAGAAGTGCAAATGCCTTTTTTAAAAAGATATATGAAAGATATAAGTGTCGTTGAGATAATTTACGGGAATGAAAAGCCGGAGCATTTGGAAAGAGTTATTGATTATATTTTAAAAGACGATGAAAGTGTTGTTATTATCAGCAGTGATTTAAGTCATTACTATGATTTACAAAAAGCAAATAAGTTGGATGGTATTTGTTTGGAAGCAATACAAAATCTAAAAACCAATGAACTTCATCAAGGATGTGAAGCATGCGGAAAGATAGGGATTGAAGCGATTGTACTTACAGCTATTGTAAATCATTTAAAGCCTATATTGCTCGATTATAGAACAAGTGCGGATGCAAGTGGCGATAAAAATGAAGTTGTAGGCTATATGAGTGCCGCATTTATATAAGAAGATGTAAATGTCAAAAAATATGAAAGAATTAGTTGATTTGATGATAGAAAGGGGTATTCTTAAGACACCTCAATTTATCAATGCATTTTTAAAAGTAGATAGAAAATATTTTGTACCTGTTGAATTTGAAAATGATATTTACACAGATGCCCCTCTTCCAATAGGTAAAAACCAAACTATTTCCCAACCCTCTACGGTTGCATTCATGATTGAGCTTTTATCTCCAAAGAAAGCGGATAAGATACTTGATATTGGTTCCGGATCCGGTTGGAGCACTGCTCTTCTTTGTGAAATTGTCGGCAAAAAAGGTATGGTTACTGGAGTTGAGAGAATTGACGAGATAGTAAAACAAGGCAAAAGCAATCTGGCAAAATTTAACTTTGGCAAAGAATGCATAATAAAAAAAGCTGATAAAAACATAGGAATACAAGGGGCTAAGTTTGATAAGATTTTAGTATCTGCAAGTGCAAGAAAGCTTCCCGATGAATTAATAAAACAATTAAATATAAACGGAAAGTTAGTCATTCCTATACAAAACTCTATATTTGAATTTGAAAAAATTTCAGATACAATGATTAAGTCAAGAGAGTTTCCGGGATTTGTTTTTGTCCCTCTTATTTACGAAAGGTTAATATAATGTGCAAAATTACATTCAACGCATTTTCATTCATCAGGGACAAGCTCAAAAAAAACGGTATTGATGATTTTATCAATGCCAAAATAGATATACCAAAAAACAGTTCTATAAATTCTTTTATAGAAAATATATTACTATTAAAAAAAGAAGATGTTGAAGCTATTTTTTTAAACGGAAAAGTAGTGTCCAAAGAGACTATCATACAAAATAATGACCGAATCGCTCTTGTGCCTCCGGGAACTCCCGGCTCATATAGACTAATGCTTGGAATGAAAAAAAAAGATTAGGCTATTATCACAAAGTTAAGTTACTATCCATAAGTTTCTTTTAATTAAAATATTAAGAATCTTGAAGTTAATATAAAATAATTATTGAGCATATTTA
>WFMT01000079.1 GCA_015488975.1 Campylobacteraceae bacterium
GCTCCCACTTCGACAACATTTGCAGGTTTGACACAAAATAGTAAAGTTTTATCTGTGATGTCAAAATCTGTGAGGAGATTTTTTTCTATACTCAGACCTAAAGCTCTTTCAAATTTTTCTAGTTTTTTTAAATCTCTTCCAACAACTTCTATTTTGTAACTCTTTTTTAAACCCTGCGCAATACTCAGCGCCATATTTCCATTGCCAATAAATGTAATAGTTTGCATAGTCAACATCCTTTTTTGAGAGTATTATATCAATTATTGCAACACTTAATCAAAAAAAGAGTAAAATTTCACATCTTTTTTTGGAGAACACTTTTATGAATATGCACAAAATTTTATCAGGTTCATTTTTTATTTTGGCAATGACGGTCAATTTTGGCTTTTTTTATGGAGATCCAACTGTATTGATTGAGCATAGTTCGTATGAACTTTTTGCTGCAATTGTTGTAAATCTAATAGCTACTGTTTTAAAACTAGGAGATAGAACACAGTTAGGTGCTGTGTTACTCGCGACAAGTATTGTTGCAGATATTCAGCTTGTAGCTTCTGCTACTGTTTGGGCATTTGCCGAATATATTATGAAAGATGTTGGAACAGAGGCAATTACAGCTATCATATCTCTTTCAGGTGGGGCACTTTTAGCAAATATTGTTTCTGTTATTCTCTTTATTGCTGATACTATAAAATCAAAAAGATAAAGATACTAATATATGCATGAACAGATTATTTGGATTGTTTTAAAACGATTAAGAACTCCATTTCTTGTAATTATTGTTACCTTTGCTATTTCCATTTTAGGTTTAGTTTTGATAAATGGAACTGATGCAAATGGCAATCCCTATCAAATGACTTTTTTTGATGCTTTTTATTTTGTAACCTATATGGCAAGTACAATAGGTTTTGGTGAGGCACCCTACACCTTTAACTATGAACAGAGGATGTGGGTAAGTTTTGCTATCTACTTTACTGTGATTGGTTGGTTTTATGGCATAGGTGCTATCGTCTCACTTATTCAAGATGAAGCCTTAAGAAAAGCACTCAATAGAAACTCTTTTAGAAATCAAGTAAAACATATTAATGAACCTTTTTATATTATTTTAGGTTACAACAGCATTACTAAAAGTATTATAGATAGATTAAATGGGAGAGAGCATAGAATAGTTGTCTTAGAAAAGGATGATGATAAAATTGATGAGTTGATACTAGAAAATTTTTATCCGAATGTTCCTGCCTTTATTGGTGATGCAAGCAATCAAAAAATGCTTAAAATAGCAGGAATACATCGAAAAAATTGTGCTGGTATAATTTCTCTTTTTGAAGATGATATGGTCAACTCTAAAATAGCTACTATTAGTAAACTACTTAACAAAAAGATAGATATTATTTTAAAAGCAACCTCTCAACAACAAGTAGAGCACTTTCATAGTATGGATTTAAAACATGTGAAAAATCCTTTTGATATCATTTCTAAGCGTATCTATTATGGAATAACAGCACCGCATATCTGGCTTTTGGAGATGTGGATGTATGGGCATATATTAAAACTTAAAAATCGTGATAAGTTTCCAGCTGGACGATATATTATTTATGGAAATGGTCGTTTAGGAAAGGCAATTGCTGAAGGTTTGACAAAGGCGAATGTAGAGTATGTTATTAAAGAGTTTGACTCTAAAAAATATATAAAAAAGAAAAATACAACTATTTTTGGTGATGATGAAGATATTGAGTCACTATTACAGTTAAATATTAAAGAGAGTGCTTGTATTATCGCTGCAACACAAAATGATCTTTTAAACTTGACTATTTTAAATAAAGCAAAACAACTTAATCCAAATATTTTCACAATGGCACGCGAAAATTCATTGGATGACTTAAATATATTTCAAGCTTCAAAAATTAATAAGATATATGTTGTAGAGAGTATATTAGCCGATGCTACTTATAACTACATTGCCCGACCACTAGCAGATATTTTTATTCGTGAGACAAGAAAAAAAGATGATGACTGGGCTGAAGTTGTTATAAATATGTTACACAATATTACGGGTAAAAACCCCACTTATTTTGAAACAAAACTCAATGATGAAAATGCCTATGCTTTGACGCTCAAGCTAGAAGAGGGGGAAGTGATTACTCTTAAAAACTTGAGAAGATCTCGTGAAAATAGAGAAAATTTACTTCACATAGTATATCTTTTACTTAAAAGAGATGATGAAGTGTATCTTATGCCTGATGCAAGTATGCCACTTAAAATAGGCGATGAACTTTTAATCGTTTCAGATGAAGAAAATTATGATGATTTTGAGTATATTGTAAATAATATATACGAATTAGAATATGTCCTTGATTTCAAAGCGAATGCGTAAGAAATATGATATCATA
>WFMT01000080.1 GCA_015488975.1 Campylobacteraceae bacterium
CAAGACGCTTGATTGATTCTCAAAGATCGACAATAAAATGTTTTTAAAGTACATGTAAAAGCCCATAAAATGGAGACTTTTAAAACTTGTTCTCTCAAACAAGGACGAAATTATAATACAAGGATGCTTAAAGAAAGGTTAAAGTGAAAGGGGATTTGGGAAAAAGTTTTATTCAAATTTTAAAGCTCTTTATTTAGTGTTAAAATTATTTTAGATAGAATACATATTATTATTTTATTATAAGAGGGAATATGGGACAAACTATAACAGAAAAAATTTTTAGTGATCATGTCGGAAATAATGTCAGTGCTGGAGATATAGTAGAGTGCGATATAGATATGATTATCGGAAACGATATAACAACTCCAATTTCAATAAAGGCTTTTAAAGATATTGGTGCGATGAAGATTGCCAAACCTGATAATTTTTCTATTGTCATGGATCACTTCATACCTGCAAAAGATATAGCTAGTGCAAATCAGGCAAAAATAAGCAGAGAATTTGCTTATGAACATAATCTAAAACTCTTTTTTGATGAAAAGGATATGGGTATTGAACATGCTTTGCTTCCTGAAAAAGGGTTGATATTGCCAGGAGATATTATCATAGGAGCTGATTCTCACACCTGCACACACGGAGCACTTGGAGCATTTGCAACCGGTATGGGCTCTACTGATCTTGCCTATGCTATGGTAACTGGAAAAAATTGGTTTAAAATCCCTGAAGCTATAAAGGTTGAACTTAGCGGAAAACCGCAAAAATATGTATATGGAAAAGATATTATTTTAGAAATAATAAGAATGATAGGCGTTGATGGTGCTTTATACCGAACCTTGGAATTTACTGGAGATACGATACAATATCTCAGTATGGATGATAGATTTTCGCTTTGCAATATGGCAATAGAAGCTGGTGCTAAAAATGGTATCATTCCTGCTGATTCTATCACAAAAGAATTTTTAAAAGGTAAAAATTTAAGGGATAACCCGCAATATTTTTATAGTGACAATGACGCTTCATATACTAAAACACTACAAATAGATGTCAGTAAACTAAGCCCTATAATAGCATATCCTCACCTCCCTTCAAATGGCAAAACCATAGAAACAGCAGCTAAAGATAATATAGAGATAGATCAAGTATTTATTGGAAGTTGCACAAATGGAAGGCTTGGAGACCTAAGGATAGCTGCACAAATCCTAAAAGGAAACAAGGTTGCAAAAAAAACTAGAATGATAATAACACCAGCCACAAATAAAATAGCAATTCAAGCAGCTAAAGAGGGCTTAACTGAGATTTTTAGCGAAGCTGGAGCAGTTTTCAGTAATCCTACTTGTGGTGCATGTTTGGGCGGATATATGGGAATATTAGGAGAAAATGAAAAGTGTATTTCTACAACAAATAGAAATTTTATAGGCAGAATGGGCGATAGAACATCAGAAATTTACCTATCAAATTCTGCTGTTGCTGCTGCAAGCGCAATAGCAGGAAAAATAACAGATCCAAGATTTTTATAATGGAAGGCGAATCGAAATATAAAGATATAGCTTGTATTATTTTTGCTGGGGGCAAAAGCTCTAGAATGGGAAGAGACAAAGCACTTCTTCCCTTTGGTGCTTGCGATAGTCTGGCTGAATTTCAATGGAAAAAGTTTAAACCATACTTTAAAAATATTCATATAAGTACAAAAAATAAGAATAAATTTAAATTTAATGCCGACTTTATAGAAGATTTGCCTTTTTACAATAAGGAAAATCATGATGAGCTTATATACTCACCAGCAATCGCTATATACAGTGTTTTTAAAAAACAGAAATATAGTAAAATTTTTACAATAAGTGTCGATACTCCTTTTTTCAATATAGAACATTTTCAAAAATTATATGAAGCAGACAATAATGCTTTAGATATTATAATGTCCAGGAACAAGGCAGGGCTACATCCGTTGTGTTGTATATATAAATCAAGCTGTCAGGACGAACTTTTAAAAATGATGGAACAAGATGTTCACAAATTAAGAATATTAACAAAAAACTTAAGTACCAAATATATTGATTTTGAGGATGAAAAAGCCTTTTTGAACATAAACTATAAAGAAGATTATGACAAAGCTCTAAGGTTTTAATGAAATACACAGCCTGTAAAATTATCAAAAAATTTATTAATTTTACAGGCTGATCCTATATAATGATAATTATTTATCTAAAATTTTATATAGCCAACTAATCATTTTGCTTGTTATTTGTTTGGAAGCTTTACTAAGAGCTTTAACTCCACCTTCTGCATTATTAGTATCACACATTACTTTTACATCAAATTCTTTTTGAGCTATTAAAAGATTATCTTTATTGATGAGAAAAAATATAATTTTTACTTCTGAGAAACTATGATTTCCAATAAATTTTTGCGAAAAATCCAATATCTGGCTTTTCAAAATCAAATCCGATGGTATCGCTAAACCAAAAGAATAAATATTTTTACAAATCTTTGACTGGCTCAACCCTGTATAAAATAAGTCATTTAACATTTGGTTTGGAGTTTCATACCATTTGCTAAAATAATAAGAATTTTTTTGCAATCCTTTTATATAAATCATATTTGTACTCATCATAAAACTGCTACTATCTGGAAAATTGATTTTAATACTTTTGCATTTTTGATGATTAATTGCCATATTTTTAATATGAATTTGCGTATTTATAGTATAACTTTTTGTTGGTGGCAGTGATTTTACACTACATCCACTTAAAACAATCATCAAAATAAAAAAAAGATATTTTTTCATTGTAATTTTTCTCCTGGTCCCAATACTGGTTTTTGTTTTTTAAATAATAAATTACTTGGCGAATTTTTGATTTCTTCTATTGTTTTATTGCCATTTATCAAAAGCAGTCTTAATTCTCTTGTGGCTTGGTTTATCTTAACAAGTGTAGAAGAGGTTATATTTTTCAAGTTATAGTCTCCATTTTTTATACTTTTGATTATATCAGTAATTAAACTATTTGCTTCTTTTGATGTTTTAGTGATTTGAGATGTCAGTTTTTTTATATTTTTTTGGGCAATATTTTTTATTGAAATTGACATATTTTTAAATGCGTCCGAAGAAGAAGATATTTTTGATGATGTTTCCGATAAGCTTCTTGTTAAAGTTTGAATATTTTTTTCTATTTTAACAAAGTTTTTTATGGCTGCTGTGATATCAGCTTTTGAGCGGTTTATATTGGCTGTGATATCTTTTGTATTTTTTATTGTAAGACTTATATTCTTTATATTTTTATCACTTAGTAATTTATTGATTTTGTCAAGAGACGCAGATAATTTTTGAGAAATACTGCTTAAAGTTGTATCTATTCTATCATATAAAGAAGGTTTTGATTTTAAAATCGGGATTTCTCCATCTGTTTCTCTAAGTAAAGGTGCATTCTTTCTTCCTCCACTTAATTCTACATAAGCAAGTCCTGTAAGACCAAAATATTTTAATTGGGCTGACATTCCTTTCGTTACAGGTGTTCCTTTTTTAACTCTTAATAATACTTCAACTTCTTCTATATTATTTGGATTTATTTTTATAGATTCTACAGAACCAACATCAACTCCTCGGTATTTAACTGTGGCATTTATACTTAATCCCGATACTGACTCTTTAGTATATACCTTGTATAAACTATACTCTTCTGCAAAACCATATTTACCAAGCCAAACAGCAAATACAATGATTCCGGCACTTAGCAATAACACAAAAGCTCCCACTATGGCATAATTTGTTCTACTTTCCATTTACACTCCTAAGACTCCCTCTTTTGCCTTTAAAAAATTTATTTACAAATATATTATCCATTTTTAAAACTTCTTTCAATGTCCCTTCAGCTGCAACTTTTTTATTGCCAAGAAGAGCAAATCTATCAACAATATTCCACAAAGTATCAAGGTCATGAGTTACTAGCACTACACTAAAGCCCAGCATATCTCTTAATTCTGAGAGCATTGTGTCAAATTCTTCTGCACCGACTGGATCTAATCCACTAGTAGGTTCATCTAAAAATAAAATTTTAGGATCCATTACAAGTGCTCTTGCCAGTGCCACTCTTTTTATCATGCCTCCACTTAACTCACTTGGATACAAATCAAGCACATCCATACTGAGTCCTACTAATTCGATTTTCAATTTAATTATATCATTTCTTATCCGAGAAGATAAATCAGTATATTCCTTTAGTAAAACTTCTATATTTTCTTTTACTGTCAATGATGAAAATAAAGCCCCACTTTGAAATAATACGCCCCAGTTATGTTTTAAATAAATTAAATCCTTTTTGCTTATATCCACTATATCTTTGCCGAGTACTTTTATATTGCCACTAGTTGGTTTTAGCAAAGTTATCATTTCATTAAGAAGTGTTGACTTGCCAGAGCCGCTTCCTCCGAGTAATCCGTATATTTCGCCCTCATATAC
>WFMT01000081.1 GCA_015488975.1 Campylobacteraceae bacterium
CTCTTTTACCAGTTTAATAACATCCTTGCTTTTTACTCCACTGCCAAGTAGTATTGCGATGAGTAGTTCATAATCTTTAAGTGCTTTTGCACCTTTTTTGAGCAGCTTTTCTCTTGGTTTATCGATATCTTTAAGTTCGCTGATTTTTTTTATACTTTATTTTTTCGGCCTAAAAGGCTTTATAACTTCTTCATTGCACTCGATATATGGTCCCTCAAGCAAGTCTATACAGTATGGAATGGCGGGAAAAACAGCATCAAGGCACTCTCTTATAGACTTTGGTTTGCCCGGAAGATTTACTATGAGGGTTTTTCCTCTGATACCTGCTGTTTGTCTTGAGAGGATGGCTGTGGGGACATATTTGAGACTAACTTGTCTCATAAGTTCACCAAATCCAGGCATCATCTTATCACAAACTACCTCAGTGGCCTCTGGCGTTACATCTCTTTTTGCCGGACCTGTTCCTCCTGTTGTTACTATAAGACAGCACCCTTTATCATCTGCCATCTCCTTAATAGTTTTTTCTATATAGCTTTGCTCATCCGGAATAACTTCATATATCTCAGTCCATGAGCTTTTTAGATATTCATCTATTGTATCTATGATGGCACGACCTGAAATATCTTCATAAACTCCTGCACTTGCTCTATCTGACGCTGTAATAATACCTATTTTTATATCCATAATGTATGTCCTTTTTTATTTAAAAAGTAAATAGTAGCGAAATCTCTAAAAAATTCCAATACCCGTTTGGTATCTGTAATCTTATCATATTCGCCAAGATAAACTTCTATTTTAATTCCTTTTTTAACTAAAACTCTCAACTTTGTTTTATCCCAGACATAGTACAATAATTCTTTTAAATCCTCAATATTAGAACTTTTTTTATAATTTTTTATAAGTTTTGTTGAGGGGTAAATAGCGTTATTGTAAAAATTGTCCATATATTTATCATTATTTTTTTTAAATGACATAATTTGCAGTTTTTTAAAGGCACTGCTCTTGTCTTGGAAAAAAGCAGGTGAAAAAAGTTGAAGCAAATCAACCCTAAAAGAAGAATTGTAGGCTGCTTCAAACGCTTTTATGGCACCGTAACTAAAACCAGCAATACTAAAGTCATTATTGACTAAAAATTCATCAAAAAAATCTTCTTCATTTCTAAAGCCAAATCCACTAAAAAATCTCATTTATTATCTTTTTCAATTCTTCTTTTGTGATAATTTCATGTTCTAAAATATGATCTTTTATTTTGATTAAAACTTTTTCATATCCTCCTAAAAATTTTTGGACTTCATTTTTAGCATTTTCCAAGATATTTGAGGCATCAAGTTTATTTGGATATATTGTATTTCCCATAGCATACTTCTCTACCATCAAATTAGCCAAATCTTTTGCTTTTTGCAAGTCAATAACGGAGTTTGAATATCTGTCTTGGTAAAATATCTCAGTAACAACAGTCCCAGAGAGATAGACCTTTATTTTTGATATCATTTCACTTTTTGACTCTATTTCTTTATCGATATCTTTTATGCCGTCACTGATAATGGACACTTTATCAAACTTAAGACCAAACCAATATGCACTTAATGCTTTTGCTGCTTGATACAAGGCTTGTATCTCTTTTTCGTTTTTGGAAAAACTAAGTATTTTTTTCTTCCCTAAAAGGACTTTGTCTCTAACTGCATAAAAATCTGATTCTTCCATAACTTTTGAGCCTCTTTTTAGTGCATTTATGGCTGCTTCGTTTACCAAAGTTGATAATGCCGCACCACTAAAGCCTACTGTGATATCAGATATATTTTTGATATTTATATTGTGTTTTTTATCTTTTAAATATATATTTATAATGGCTGCTCTTTCTTCCTTATCTGGAAGCGAAACAAATACTCTTCTGTCAAATCTACCTGATCTTAAAAGCGCCTCATCTAAAACTTCCATCTTGTTTGTAGCTGCTATGACTATGACGCCAGAGCTATCTTCAAATCCATCCATTTCAGAAAGTAGTTGATTTAGAGTTGATTCTCTTTCATCATTTCTATAATTTCCTCTAGCTTTTCCAACAGCATCTATCTCATCTATAAATATGATTGAAGGAGCATATTTTTTTGCATAGGCAAAAAGTTCTCTCACTCTTTTCGCCCCTATACCTACATATATTTGCACAAAAGAAGAGCCGCTTTGATAAAAAAATGGTACATTTGCTTCCCCTGCTACTGCTTTTGCAATCAGTGTTTTACCGACACCTGGAGGTCCTATAAGAAGTACACCTTTTGGGAGTTTAATCCCATAATCTTTATATTTGTTTTGATTTTTTAAAAAGTCAACTATTTCACTTAGTTCTTCTTTAACCTCTTTTATGCCTGCTACATCTTTGAAGGTTATATTGGATATTACAGGTTTTACAGGAGTATTCATAAATATGTCCGCTTCCACAGCATTTTGCTTATTTTTATTTTCTTCAACTTCTTGAAAATTTTGTATCTCTTTTTTTCTAAAATAAAGTATAAATGCAAACATTAATAAAAATAAAATTACGCCGCTTGTCAAATCATCTAAGAATGTACTGTCTTGAGTTATGCTTACAGGCACTTTGTCTAAGAGTTTCCTTATATTTATACCATCTTTTAGGATTTTATATTTTTTTCCATCCATTGTTTGTATGATGACTTGACTGTTGTCAACTTCAGCACTTGTTATTTCTGCATTGTTTAAAAGATTTTCATAAGTTTGATAATTTATATACTTAGCACTGTTTTGGTAATATCCATAGGCAAGCAGCAATAATATAACAGCAAATGCAATAAGTGGATATAAAAATTTTTTATTTTTAAAATTCGGCATAATTCAAATCCTCTTTAACTTTATAATCATTCAATACCACCCATTTTTTATCAATATCTTTTTTGCTTTTTATCAATATCTTATTGAAATATTGATCCAAGCCGCTAAAATATCCATTTTTATATTCTTCTACAAGAACTTGAAGTGGCGAGTTGGTAACTTTTCTAAAATTATAGTTTTTTTTATCAATTAAATCAACCACTTTTTTCAATCTTTGCTTTGCAACATCACCTTTTATCTGTGAACTCATAGCAGCAGATGCTGTGCCGTCTCTTTTACTGTATGTAAAACAGTGTATATGGGTTAAAGGCAGCATTTCTAACTTTTTAAAACCATCTTCAAATCTTTCATCAGTTTCTCCAGGATGCCCGACTATAAAATCAGTTCCAAGAGCAAAACCTTTACTTGAAAGATTATCAAGAAGTTTTTCATCACTTTTAAAACTGTTTCGCCTTCGCATGAGCCTTAACATATCCTCATTTGTATGCTGCAAAGCTATGTGTAAATGCTTCTCAAGCCAAGGCTCATCTAAAATCTCACTAAAATCTTCATCTATTTGTATTGGCTCAATGCTTCCAAGCCTTATTCTTCTAACTCCTTTTATAAGAGATATCTTTTTTAACAGTTTCCCTAAACTTGTATTTTTATCTTTTCCATAGCTTCCTATATTTGTTCCTGTTAGGATAAATTCACTAAAATCATTTGATGTCAATATCTTAACTTGCTCTAAAATCTTCATTTCATCTTGACTTCTTGCCCCACCTCTGACATGCGGAATGATACAATAGCTGCATTTAAAATCACACCCCTCTTGTATCTTGATAAAAGCCCTGTTTTTACCTTCAAAATTATGGACAATAGTCCTTTCGATAGAATTTAAATCGCCAATTTGATAAAATCTATCTTTATTTTTTAAAAGAGAATTTATATTTTCTTTTTCTGATGATCCAATAATACCAAATATTTTTTCATCTTTATATAAACTTTCACCTTTACTTACAGCCCCGCACCCTGCATACACTATCTTTTTTCCCAATTTGTTTACTTTTGATATATATCCTCTAGCACGGCTGTCTGCTGAGTTCGTTACAGTACAGGAGTTTATAACTATGATATCAGCATCTTCTTCATTTTCACTAAGAGAAAAATCTTTTAAATTTTCTATCATTACTTGAGTGTCATATATGTTTGTTCGACATCCAAATGTTTTGAAATATACTTTTTTATGCAATATTGCCATCCTTAAGAGTAGAAATTACTATCTCTTTTTTTATATTATTAATAATTTTATAATTTCCAATATGATTTAGAAGTATAAAATTTATTTTTTCATCATTACTCTTTTTGTCATAATAAAAATTTTCATAAAATTTATCATAGTTTTTTATATGATAAGATACAGGCAAATCATAATTGATTAAAAAGTTTTTTATTCTTTTAAATTCATCTTTTCCAAGAAGACCAAGCTTCATAGCCAATAAATTTGCATAAACTATACCTATGGATACAGCTTCTCCGTGAAGGTATTTAGAATAATTGGTTTCATTTTCTATAACATGTGCAAAAGTATGTCCGTAATTTAAAACAGCTCTTATGCCGGACTCTTTTTCATCTTGTGATACAATATCTGCTTTTATTTGGATACACTTTTTTATGGCATAGATTAAATCTTCTTCATTTTTTAAATCATGCTCTTCAAGCCAATGAAAAAAATCCTTATCAAATGTAAGTGCCATCTTAACCATTTCGGCAACTCCTGCCGAAAATTCTCTGTTTTGAAGTGTTTTTAAAAAACCTGTTTCGCAATATACTGCTTTTGGCTGATAGAAAGAGCCAGTTAAGTTTTTGCCAAATTTATTATTGACACCTGTTTTTCCACCTACACTTGCATCTACTTGAGAAAGCAGGGTAGTTGGAATTTGTATAAAATCAATCCCTCTTAGATAAATAGAGGCGGCAAAACCTGTCATATCTCCAACAACACCACCACCAAACGCAACCAATAAAGACTTTCTATCCATTTTATGCTCATGCAGTCTTTCAAGTATAAAAACTATGGTGTCCATATTTTTATGTTCTTCACCATCTGGTATGGTAATGATATACAACTCTTTAGAATTTAAATTATTCAAAAGAGTTTTTAAGTGTAAGCCGGATACTTTTGGATTTGTTATGATTGCAATTTTTTTATCTATGCTAATCTTTTTTAATTCATTTATATAAATAGAATAATTTTTATCATTTTTATTCTCGATATTTATGTCAATTTTCATTTTTTCCCTTTTTAAATATTATTTCTATGTGATAGGTATGTAAACCTGATATGTATTGCTGAGTTTAAAATGCAATTTCTGAAAACTGGTTGAGAAAAGAGAGAATATTCCTGAGTTTTTAACTTCACTGCTAAAAGGTATAAATTGGATAATATCTTTTCTGTTTTCAAGTTCGATAATTGGATTTTTTTGTTTTTTTATGATTTTTATACTCCTGTTAAACATTGTTGATAAATTTTTAAAATGTTCAATTAACCCTTTGTTGCTATCAGGTTTTTCCGGATTATAGTCATACAATTCAATATCAAGTTCAAGTTGAGATGATATATCAAATATAGTAGCACTTAATTTTTCAATATCAGCACCTTCTTCACAAAGCACTACACTGTTTTTAACTAAACTAAAATCATATTTACCAACTTTAAAAATCGGTATTTTTGCTTGATAAAATATATCTTTGTATTTTCTAAAAATTTTATTGTTTACTATCATCAAGCCAATATTTGAATTTTCTAAATCATTGAGCAGGGTCAAATTAAAATTATTAGTCTCATAATCTATAAAAACTCTTGTTGAACTTTTGTTGTAATTTTTTATTTTTTCAAAACACTTAGAGTATGTCGGATTTATAACTTTTATAATTAATTTATTATTATTTATAGATGAGTGTAGAATTAGAGCATTATTTATCAAAATATCTATGTCATCCTCGCTATTTTGCATCATGTCTATAATAATGTAAATATTTTTTCCATAAGGAGATGGGAAAGAGCCAAGTTCTTGTTTTATGCTTATATTGACTCCCCTTAAAATATTTGGATCTCCAATAACAAGTAAAATATCATTTGGCAAAATAATAGTTGACTTTGTAGGCAATATAAGTGAATTTGCTCTGTAAAGTGCTGATATTTTCCATTTTTTTTGTTTTATACTTGTTATGTGCCTATAAACATAAGGACTTCCAAAAGGTACATCTATCTCCATGATTTCTCCCATGCCTAGTCCTACATTTTGAGCGATAACCGAGACATTTGGCAAAAAATCAAAAAGCCTTGAGGAGAGTATATCCTGCATATTTAGCAACGAAAGATTGGTATCATCTGATTTTATATACCAATTATCCAATATAACAATATGAATGTCTTTGCTGAGTAGTCTTATATTCTTGTATGATTCTAAAGCATCGAATTTTTTCCTAACGACTATAAAAACTTCTATAATGTTTTTATTAAATATTGATGACATTTTAGATAAACTTGTAGGGTCAAATTTAAAATATTTGATTGAATCTGCTTTTTTATCAACTATTGATTTGTCATTATAATAAACTACGATATAATTATTATCAGAAGTTGTATCAGAACAAACTCTTTCTAAAAATTGTTTTGCTACAATTCCATCTGCTATTATTAATATTTCTTTCATGTTTATATTATAGCAAAAATTAGCAAAAATTTGTATTTTAGGACACAAAATGGACTTCAAAATAGATAATATTGATGTAAATGCAAGAGCTTGTACGATAAAAACTGCTCATGGGAGCATACAAACCCCAGTATTTATGCCTGTTGGAACTGCGGGGAGTGTTAAAGCCCTTGATAGCTACGATATGACAGAATTGTTAGATAGTAAAATTATTTTGGCAAATACATATCATATGTATTTAAGACCTGGAGATGAAGTAGTTAAAAAGCTTGGAGGGCTACAAGGCTTTAGTAAATATGATAGAAATTTCTTAACTGACAGTGGAGGCTTTCAAGCCTTTTCGCTAAGTAATATATCAAAAGCCGATCCAAATGGAATTCGATTTAAAAGCCATATAGATGGTTCGTCTCATTACTTTACACCTGAGAAAGTTTTGGATATCGAGTATAATTTAAATTCTGATATTATGATGATACTTGATGACTTGGTTGCACTTCCTGCAAAAAAAGATAGAATTAAACTTTCCGTTGAGAGAACTTATGAATGGGCAAAGAGATCTATACAGTATCATCAACAAATGAAATGTATAGAAGATAATTCACACCAAAATATCTTTGCAATTATTCAAGGCGGTACTGATAAAGAATTTAGAAAAATCTCTGCTGAGAGTTTAGTGTCATTAGACGGATATGACGGATATGCAATAGGAGGACTTAGTGTCGGAGAAAGCAATAAAGAAATGTATGATATTGTCGAATACACAACTCCTTTTATGCCAAAAGACAAACCAAGATATTTGATGGGAGTTGGAACTCCTGAAGATTTAGTTGAGAATATTGAAAGAGGAGTAGATATGTTTGATTGTGTCATGCCGACAAGAAATGCAAGAAATGGCACACTTTTTACCTCTTATGGAAAAGTAAACATCAAATCAGCTAAGTACAAACTAAAAGATGAGCCAATAGATAAAGAGTGCGATTGTTACACTTGTCAAAGGTATTCTTTAGGTTATTTAAATCATCTTTTTAAAGCAAGAGAATTGACATATTTTAGGTTGGCTTCATTGCATAATTTACATTTTTATCTAAATCTTGTCTCTCAAGCAAGAGATGCTATCTTGAAAAATAAATTTTCACTATTTAAGAATAATTTCTATTCTAAGAGGATATAATTAAAATTATATTTTAAAAGGAATATCATGTTTTCAACAATAAAAGCCAAATTAATAGTGACTACTTTAGTGTTTTTTATTACAGGTTCTGTAATATTACTGGTTTTCATTTCATATAATTCAAATAAAATACTTAAAAACAATACAACCAATAATATCGAAACTCTAAGCAGTGCGATATTTGTGGGCGTGAGAACAAGTATGAACTCAGGCAATCCAAAAATTGTAAAAGAAACGCTTGATACTATTAAAAAAATAGATGGTATCGATGAAGTTACGATATCAAAATCAAAAGGCGTTATAAAGACTTTTGGACTTAAAGATACTTTTACAACAAATCCAAATATTCTAAAAGTATTTCAAGATAAAAAGCAAAAGATAATTGATCACAATAATGGTGTACATACTTTAGAATTATTAAAACCATTGATTGCTACAAATGAATGCATAAAATGTCATGTTTTAAATAAAAAAGGCGATGTTTTGGGCGTAATGGATCTGAGTCTATCTTTGAAAAAAAGCGATAAAGAAGTCAAAGATTTTAATTATATTATAATAATAAGTTTGATTGTGGCATCTTTGCTTGCTGTGGTGGGATTTTTGCTTTTTTTCAAAAAAGAGATATTAAAACCATTATATTTTTTATCTTCAAGGGTTAAAAGTATCGCA
>WFMT01000082.1 GCA_015488975.1 Campylobacteraceae bacterium
AGAGTTATTCTGTTAATTGTCTGACCTGTTAGGTAAGCAATAAACAAGGTAATAGCAAAAATAGCCGGAACCGTAAAAGTAACAATTATCGACTCTCTCCATCCAAGTACAAATATAAGAAGAACTGCTATAATCACGATAGAAATCAAAAGATGAAAAACAAGCTCATTTACAGCGTCATCTGCTCTTTTTCCATAATTTCTAGTAAGTATATAACCAATTCCTTGTTTATTTAAAGTTTTTTGAAAAGTTTTTAACTCTTTTTGTACTGCTTTGGCTACAACAACTGCATTTGTTCCTTTCAATTTTGAAATAGTCAAAGTAACTTGATCTGTACTTTTACTAAATTTACCATCTTTTTTTCTAAATATAATATCAGCATTTCTCTTGTCTTGGAAGTTAGTACCTCGTTTCACAGTCGCCACATCTCTTAGATACACAGGAGAACCTAAATACTTAGCAATTATTATATTTTTAATATCATTAGCATTTTCAATAGCATTTTTTATGCCAAAAACCACCAATTTACCATTTTTTGTTCTATCTTTTATATTTGGAACATCATAAGCCAATGATTTTAAGGAATTTGCTATCTGGCCTAGTGAAATATGATATCCGCTGAGCTTATAAAGATTAACTTTTATATTATACTGTTCTTTATGTACACCTTTTAAGGATGTTTTGGCAACATTTTTGATTGCATTCATTCTTTGCTGTATATCCCTTACAGTTTTATATATAACAGTATTTGTTACTTTTTTATCTTTTGGATAAAATGCAATAGTAACAATAGGAATATCTATATCAATATCAAAAGGCTTTACAAACGGTTGCATTGCTCCTTTTGGAAGCTTATCCATATTTTGCATTACCTTATCATATAGTTTAAGATTTGATATTTCCCTGTTTTGGCCTATTTTATACATTACATTAACGACACCTACATTATTCATGCTGACACCATAAATATGATCTATTCCCTTAATTTCTTTTAATTTTCTCTCAAGTGGATTGACAATAACATTTTCAATCTCTTTAGGAGTAGCACCCGGCAGAGCAACAATAACAGAGCCACCACTTATACTTATTTGAGGATCTTCTTCTCTTGGGGTTACAACTAAAGAAAGATATCCAAGTGCTAAAATAAAAACTGCCAATATTGGAGTTAGAGGACTATGCAAAAAATATTTTGCAAGTTTGCCAGCAATGTCATTGACTTTGAAATCTTTATTTTTATTTTTATTTTTATTTTCCATGCCTACCTCACTGTTACAGTTGCGTACATTCCGGGATATATCTCTTTATTCTTCTTATTAAATTTTATTTTGATTTGAAAAGAGTGAGTTAAAGGGTTTGAGCTTGGCACAATCGCAGAAACTATACCTACCTCTTTTAATCCAACAGACGGTATATCAATCATAACTTTTTTTCCTAATTTTATATATTTTAAATTATCTTCAGATATTTGTGTTACAATTCTTAAATCACTTAAATCAGACAGTATGTAAGCGGGCATGCCAGGCATTGCCATTTCTCCGACTTTTATGTTTCTTGCCACAACAACTGAATTATTTGGTGCTTTTATTCTAAGATATTTATATTGATTATCAACCTCTTTTAATTTTGCCTGAGCTTGTTCAACCTGTTTTTTAGCGATACTTACTGAATCTCTTAGATTTTTAGCTGCTAGTTGAAGATTTTCAACCTGGTACTTTGAAACCATATCCTGCTTATAAAGTCTTTTATATCTGCTAAGATTTAATTTTACATTTTGATATTGGTTTATGTACATAGACAAAGCCAGTTTTGCCTGTTCAATTGCAAGCTCAACTTGTATCTTTGCACTATCAATCTCTTTTGAATCGATTGCATAAAGCAGAGTACCTTTTTTTACACTTTCTCCTTCACTTGGTCCAACTTTTATAACAAAACCCATATATCTACTCGTTATTATTTTTCTATTATCCGACATAACACTTCCTGTAAGAGTCAAATCAACAGCTTCAGCACTTAACGCACACAGCATCATGACAATGATAATTTTAAAAATATCTTTTGATTTTAATCTCATTTTATATCTCCATTAGCAATTTTTTCTAATTCAAAAACTTTTTTATTTCTTTTTGTCTTGGCTTTTTCAAGTTTTAAAACTTTCTCAATTTCTTGGGATTGTTTTATAATAACATCATTTATAGAAATTAATTTCTCTTTATATCTTCCTAAGTAGTTTTTATAAATAGCACGAGAGAGTCTTAACTCTTCATTTAAACTATTTATATCAAATTGGATACTCTCTATCTGAGTCTTTATCTTATCAATTTTTAAAGCAATTCCTTTTTTAGCAAGCTCTAATTGTTCTGCAATCTTCATGCTTTTTACTCTAGCCTTTTCAAGATTACTCTTATCAATTCCACCATTAAATAAATTCCATTTAAACTGAACACCGATAGTATAAGCATCATGCTTTCTAAAATTACCTATAAAAGTTTTATCTGCGGATGAAAATGCTCCAAAGGCTCCAATTTGGGGTAAAAATGCTGATTTTTTTAGTTTTATATTCATTTTACTTACTTTTAATCCAACTTTTGCCATTTTTATGTCCAGGTTTCTAGAGATAATAAACATTTTGCTTACATTCATTGCAATTTTTTTTATATCAACATGTACTATTGAATATACATTTTTATTTAGTAAAAAGGATAGAAACTTATAGGCAAGTTTTCTATTAACTTTTGCCTGATTTAACATTCTAAGCACATTTGATTTTTTTGCAAGAACTTCAAGCAAATCAACATGCTTTGCATATCCCGCTTCTATCATACTTTTTACTGTATTTTCTAAAATATTCATATTTTTAAGTATAATATTTAGATTTGTTATATAATTATCCAGTAAAGTAATATTGAAAAAAGTTTTTTTTGTCTGGAATAAAACTTTTGATATAACTTTTTGAGAATTAAGTTTGCTCAAAATCACCATCTCTTGTGCAATTTTTCTATACTGAGTCAGTTTTCCACCTGTATAAATAGGAACTTTATACATAAGTTTTGTTTGAAACAGATTTCTGTATCCAGGATAATTTAAATCAGTCGGTTGAACTTTTAAAATATCTGTAGTACCAAGAGGAGGAGATAAAAATTGTCTAAAACCAAAATCTCCAAATGTAGCTTCTCTGCTCATAAGTTTTGCACCAAATACACTAAGAGCATCGTTAGATCTGACAAATATCTGAGTAAGATCTAACTTACCGTAATTATATCCTTTGGCAACTTTCACATCCATGGCTCTCATTCGTGCATTAAATTTCGCTATACTTATCTCTAAGTTATCTTTTTTAACAATATTCTCAGCATCACCAAGAGTTAAGTTCCTCAAAGCTCCAAAATCTGCCCCAAGCAAAAAAACAGGCAATAAAAAAAGCCAAATAATTCTGTACATTTACAACTCCAAAATAAAAAGTCAGATATTATACCAAAAATATACTGATAAAATTTTTAACATAAGAAATTGTTATATAAAAATGATATTTTTATATAACAGCATAAGAAACTCCAAGGCAAGTTGCAAGCTTACCTAATTCCTGTAAGACTTCTTTTGAAATATTATTATCCACCAATATAACAGAAAGTGCATGATTTTTATTGTCTCTGCCTAGTCTAAAATCAGCTATATTGATACCGTTTCTTGATAAAATTGTTCCTATATCGCCTATTACTCCGGGTACATCCGTATTTTTAAAGATAACCATTTTTCCTTTTGGCTCGATATCTAAATTAAATCCGTCAAAACGGACTATTCTTTGAACATCATCACCAAAAACAGTTCCTTTTACCTCAGTAACACCTTTATCAGTACTAAGATATAAATCTATGCTGTTTTTAAATGCACTACTGATATTTGTAACTTCAGTAATAGTTTTTATATTCTTTTCTTTGGCAACAAATTCAGCATTTACATAATTTATATGCTCGCCCATAGAGCCTTTTAGTGCTCCAACTATTGCAAATGTCAACATAGATTCGAGATATTCAGAAATATCACCTTCTGCAACTATCTTTATAGTATCTATGGAAGCTTTATTAACCTGTGAAGCAAATGATCCCATTTTTTGAACTAGTTCCAAATAAGGCTTTACAAAAGATGGGACTTTGCTTTCATCAATAGGTAAATTAAGAGCATTTGGATAACTGCTTCCTCTAGCTGCACTTATAGCTTGACTTGCAGCTTGAGTTGCAATTTTTTCTTGTGATTCATGAGTATTTGCTCCTAAATGAGGTGTTACTGAAATATTTTCCAAATCAAGCAATTTATCATTCACGGCAGGCTCTTTTACAAAAACATCCATACCCAAATATGCAATTTTTCCACTTTTTACATTTTTATACAAAGCATCTTCATTATAAAGCCCGCCTCTAGCACAGTTAACCAACCTAACGCCATTTTTCATTTTATCAATCTCACTATCAGAAATAATATTGATAGTCTCATTATTTTTTGGAGTATGTATAGTTATAAAATCACAGGCTAAAATATCATCTAAATTTTCTGTATATTTTACTCCCATATCAATGGCTTTTTTCGGTTTTATATATGGATCATACGCAACTACATCCATGCCGAACGCTTTGGCTCTTTTGGCTACTCTGCTGCCAATATTGCCAAAACCGATAATTCCAAGTTTTTTTTCACACAATTCAATGCCATACCAACTCTCTCTTTTCCAAACTCTTTTTAATTTTAAGTCATTATTTGCATTTGTAAAAGATCTTGCTGATGCCAAAAGATGCGCCATAGTCATTTCCACTGCTGCTATTGTATTTGCAGTAGGAACATTCATAACTATTATGCCTCTTTTGCTGCACTCTTGCATATCAACATTATCAACGCCAACACCAGCCCTTACCAAAGCTTTTAAGCTACTTGCCTTTTCCAAAAAAAGTTTATTTACAGGAGTTGAACTTCTTGTTATAGCTATATCAAACCCTCCAAGATGCTCCAATAATTCATCTTTTGGCAGTTTAGCTGCATTAAAAACTTCAATATCATTTTCAGACTCTAACTGTTCTATACCCTTTTGGTGTATAGTATCACATACTATAACTTTATTTATACTCATAATTTCACCTTTTTATAAAATAAACTCATTTCTCAACAAGTTTTATCTTAGATTTTATATTATATTTCATCAACTCTTTTGAGATGCCACTTAAATCAATCTTTTTATCAGCATTCATATATATTTTAGAATTATTATAGCTTTTTTGTATAACAAAAGGAATTTTTTTATTTTCAAAAACCTGTAAAATACAAAAAAGCGAATAATTATCAAGATTGGAAATTATCAATCTAAAATACTTTTTTTTCTTTTTAAATACTTTTTTATTATTTGTTTTAAATTTTATTGAGACAAACAAGTCCGTAACAGGCATCATAAAATCTCTTTGCTTGTAGTTAGAAAGTTTTTTTGCCCAAGTGTAATTCTTAATTTTTGAATTAGACGAAAGAGCAGAATTATTTTTATACCTTGTTATGGTATTTGGAATATCATTTGTATTGCTCAGCAAAACAACCAACAAAACAATAACGAAAAGAGAGAGCAAGGCAAAAATAGAAAATAAAATCTTTTTACTCACCTTGCAGCTCCTTATTCATTTGTGAATTCTAAAATTATACTTTATTTTAATTGATCTTGTATGATATCTCCAAGTGTCATTTTGTCATCTTTGTTTATTTCATTTAACATTGCTTTTTCTTTCATTTTAGAAAGTTTCCTAACTGAAAGCCTTATTCTGTTTTTGCGACCATCTATGAAATCTATCACTGATTCAATTTTATCTCCATTTTTCAAATCATCATAAGAAATATCTCCCAAATCCTCTTTTCTTATTAGAGCATCGACATTATCTTCAAGCTCAACAAATACACCAAAATCCTTCATATCTCGTATTGTTCCTTCGATAATCTCTCCAACTTTATGATTTTTGGCATATTTTTGAACTGGATTTTCCAATAATTCTTTTACGCTCAAAGATATTTTTTCATTATCTCTGTCTATTTTGGTAATCTTAACTTCAACTTCATCGCCGACTGTATATAAATCTTTGCATTTATCGTTTCTATTCCAAGATGTATCTTCATTATGAAGCAATCCTTCAACTGCATCAATTTTTACAAAAGCACCAAAATTTGTAATTGTTGTAATGATACCTTTTACAACATCTCCGGTTTTATAATTTTGTAAAAATTCTTCAAAAGGTTTTGTTTTTAAATTTTTCAGACTAACTCTAAGTCTTCTGCTATTTGGATCAATTTCGATAACCTCAACATCTATTTCTTCGCCAATTTGGATATATTCTTTAGGATTTTTTATATTTTTATCCCATGAGATTTCACTTATATGTAAAAAACCTTCTATATCATTTCCAATATCAACAAAAACGCCATAAGGCTCTATATTGCTAACGATAACTTTTATAACATCTCCAACTTCAAGTTGTTCATCTATACCTTCCCATGGATCACTTTGTACAGCTTTGATAGAAAGTGATAAATGTCTCTTTTCTTTATCATATTTGATAGCCTTTACAGCTACACTTTCACCCTCTTTATATAAACTTGCGGGATTTACAGGTCCTTTGTAGCTTATTTCACTGTAATGAACAAGTCCGTCAACTCCACCTATATCAACAAACATTCCATAAGTTGTTATTTTCTTGATAACACCTTCAACAATTTCATTGGTTTCTAATAAATTATCTATTAATTCTTTTTTCTTTTTTCTTTCATCATCAAGATATTTTTTTCTTGATATTATAATTGACTCAGTATCTTTATCAACTTTTATAACTTTTGCCTTGATATTTTTCCCAACAAGTGCATTTGCATCTCTGTAAGCAGCCTGTGATCTTGGTAAGAAAAATTCTATTGATTGTTCATTATCGACGATAAAACCTCCTCTGTTTTTACCCACGACTTTACCCTCTATGATGAGATCACTATCTTCGCTATAATTTTTGATAAAGTCTTTTACCTTTTCTTTTTTAAGAGCTTTTCTATGAGATACACTCGGTCGTTCATTCCTAAAACCGGTAATTATAACTTTTATTGGGTCTCCGACTTTATATTGTACATTACCGTCAAAATCAGTAATTTCAGAGATATTTAGTACTCCCTCACTTTTCTTGCCGACATCCACAAGTGCTATATTTTCATTGATATCAACAATTACACCGTCAACTATATTTTCACCACTACTCTCTTTTTTAAAAGACTCTTCCAACATTGTTGCAAAATCTTCCAAATTTTCTTCACTTTCGCCAACCTCCCGGTTTGCTTGAACTTTATCGTTCACCTCTGCCATCACACTTCCTTATGTAAAATTTTAGCCTCTTAAGCTCTAAATTTAAGATTACAGTTAATCCTAAGTTTAAAACTTAAAATTCCTCTCCATTATATCATTATAATTCTTTTATTTTCCTCATAACCTTTTGAATAATCCAATCAGGAGTAGAAGCACCGGCACTTATACCGCAAATATTTTTATTTTCAAACCATTTTTTTTCTAATTCCTGCTCATTTTCTATCAGATAGCTGTCAAAACAATTTGATTTTGAAATAGCATAAAGCTGCTTGGTATTAGACGAGTTTTTTCCACCTATTATGATCATAACATCACACTCTAAGGAAAGAGCTCTTATGGCTTCTTGATTTTCAAATGTAGCATTACAAATTGTATTAAAAACTCTAGCTTCCTTACATTTTGGTATTATAAAATTAACAATATCCAAAAATTCTGAAAATTTTCTTGTTGTCTGAGATATTACTGCTACTTTACTCTGAAATGCAGTATTTTTTAACTCTTCTTTATCCAAAATAACAGTCGCACCGTTTTTTGAGTAACTCATAACACCTTGAACTTCTGGATGTTTAATATCTCCAAATATGATGATTTGATATCCTTTTGCACTCATTTCCTCACAGATTTTTTGTGGTTTTGAGACAAATGGACAAGTTGCATCAACTATATCAATATTATTATTTTTTAAATCCTTTAAATTATCTTTTGTTATGCCATGAGTCCTTATAATAGCCTTTTTTATGTTTTTAGCCTTTGAGTAATCATGTATTGTATCAACATTAAATGAATTTTTTAACCTGTTTATTTCTTCATTGTTATGTATTAAAGGTCCTATAGTTGTACTGTTAGGTGATTCTTCAGCTATCTTTATGGCTCTTTTTACTCCAAAACAAAATCCATAATTTTGTGCCAATTTAATTTGCATTTTCTACCTTTGTAATTTTACTTAAAAGCTCCAAAAAGTTTGGAAAAGATGTCTTTATGCACTCAATATCAGTTATACTCATGCCTTCAATCACTCCAGCTATTGCAAAGCTCATAGCTATTCTGTGGTCACCGAAGCTATCGATAATGGCATTTTTTATAGTAGAGCCATTTATAACATAGCCATCCTCAAGCTCTTTTGCATCAACTCCGCATGCTTTTAGATTTATTACAACGCTTTTTATCCTATCGCTCTCTTTGACTCTTAATTCTTTTGCATTTGTAACTGTACTAACACCTTTAGCAACACTCATAGCAATTGACAAGGCCGGAAGCTCATCTATAAGCCAGGCAATATTATCTTTTACATTCACACCTTTTAAACTTGAGCTTTTTACTGTTATATCACCTACTATTTCATATTTACTATTTTTTATAGTATATTTGATATCTGCACCCATTTTCTTTAAAACTTCAAAAGCTTCTATCCGAGTAGGGTTTAATAATATATTTTTTAATACTATTTTTGAATTTTTTGATATAACAGTAGCAACAGCAAAGAAAAATGCACTGGAAGGATCTGCTGGAACTTCTATATCAAGCGGTTTTAAAGGTTTATTTATGGGAGATATCTCAATACATTTTTTATTTACTTTATTAATATTTTTTATTTTTGCACCCATTGCACTTAGTATTCTCTCGGTATGATCCCTGCTTAAAAAGGGTTCATAATAGTAAGATTTTTCTTTAGCATGCAAAACAGATAATATCATAGCACTTTTTACTTGTGCCGAGGCTATTGAGCTTGTATAGTTAAAACCTTTTAAAGTATTGCCTCTTATTGCAATGGGAGCAAGGTTGCCACCTTCTCTTCCATCTATCATAGCACCTATTTTTTTCAAAGGCTCAGTAACTCTTTTCATTGGTCTACTTGAGAGGTATTTATCTCCTTCAAGCACAAAGAAACCATC
>WFMT01000083.1 GCA_015488975.1 Campylobacteraceae bacterium
AAATTTTTAAGAGCTATGGTTGTTGCATGCATATCATCTTTTAAAGAATTGAGAGCAGTTTTTAGATTTGTTGTATCAAGTCGTACTATTACATCTCCTTTTTTAACACTGCTTCCACTGTTTTTGATATATAAAATTCTAGCTGCAACCCGCGATGCAAGCTTTACATCTCTATCGTTCTCTACTTGAGCAAGATATGGCAAAGTCAGCTCAACATTAGATACTTTCGGTACCATAGTTTTCACCACAATCGGATAGATTGTAGCTGTTGGCAACGCAGCATTTTTTGCTCGCACTTCCATCAATCTTGTAACCGCAACAAAAATCACA
Organism: Campylobacteraceae bacterium; assembly: GCA_015488975.1. GTDB lineage: Bacteria > Campylobacterota > Campylobacteria > Campylobacterales > JALSKU01 > JALSKU01. Next base: position 331 of record WFMT01000083.1, read on the forward strand.
ATCCCAACTATAATAATAGCTATTATTATTTTTATAAACTTTTTCATAAAACCATCTCCTCTATATTATCCATATCTGCTACCAATGCCGTAGCTATAAATACAAAAATTAACACCTTTATATACTTCATTTTACAACCTCCTCTAAATCATTTCCATAAATTACTGCAAGCCCGGCAATGTCTTGCCATTTTTTTGCATCTATCTCATATAAAGCAGCTTTTGCTGAAACAAGTGCATTTTCATATCTTAAAAATTCTTCTTCACTCAATCTTTTTACACTAAAGGCAACTTTTGCCACTTTCAATAACTGTATAGAATTATTTACACTTTTTTTAGCTAAAACTCTACTTGTTTTAAGCAATCTTAAATCTTCTTCAAGTTTTTTTGCTTTTGCGCTCAATGTTTGTTTAGTTTCTGCGATAGCCAAAACTTTTGACTCATAGGCAACTTTTGCTTTTTGTATATTTGTGTATTTACTCTTATCAAACAAAGGCATAACAACTTTTAATCCGATTGAGCCATATCCGGTATTTATATTTTGATTATTATTGTAACCCTCTGCATAACTTTCAAAATAATTTGCATTTAAAAACAGTGCCGGATACAATGACTCTTTAGAAGCTTTCACACCATATTTCGCCGCTTTTAAAGATTTTTCAAGAGGATATAATGCAAAAATTTTATCCTTTTTTATCCTTTTTATCTGATGAAAATCTATACTTTTTTTTATCCTTATACCACTTAGTGTATATATCAAGGTTTTAAGTTCATTTTTGCTTTGGTCAATTTTATTTTGTGAAATATTTATATTGTTAATATTTTCATCTATTTTATTAAGTTCAACTCCAGCAGCCCTTCCATTTTTTACTTTAATCTTTATATCTTTTTTTGTTTGCAAAAGAGATATTTTCTTTGCTTTAAGAGCCAAAGTAAGCTTTTCCAAATACTTCAAAGTAGCATTCGCACCCAATATTTGTGCTTCTCTTTGGATAAAATTCAATCTTTTTTTATCTACAGAAGCAAGTTTTAAAACTCTGGCTTTATCTCTTATGGTATATAATGCTTTTACGAAAATGGGGAAATTAAGCTCAAATCCAATCCGTGATATATTTTGACTAAAAGGCAGTGGTTCATGGTGAGCAAGCCTGTAAGGAGTCTCCGTAGGCAAGACCGGCCTCATGCTTGAGGGCATGTTGTAATGTTCATAAGAAGCGATAACATTAAGTTTGGGATACAACGCATCTAAAGCTGATCGCTTGGCCAAATCAGCTTTTTTCACACTCATCTTATCTTCTTGACTTATTGGTTGATTTTTAAGCGAATTGAACAGATCCGTAATGGTTACTGCATTTGCATTTAGACTAAATACAGTGACAGCCAAAATAGTAATTTTCTTAATCATGTGTCCTCTCCTTTTAACATTTTTTTTATACTGTAAAACAGATGCTCTGAGATTTCTTCAATTTTACAATCATTGCAAATATCTTTACCAAACTCATTTTCAACTTTCAATCTCAACTGCCTTGTTGTTATAAAAAGATTTATGCTTCCAACTATCATAAAGTGTACCATTATCGGTAAACTCTTCTCAAAACAACCTTTTTCTTCACCTCTTTTTAAAATGCTTCTAAGTAAAGAAAATATTCTTTTTAAACCAACAAACATATCATCAGGCAAATTTCTACCTCCCACACTAAGCTCTGAGAGCATCAATGAAGGCAGATAAGGATTTTCATCAGCAAACTTTGCATAAGTAAAAATAAATGATTTCATTTCATCTATGGGTTTCTTGCATTTTTTGCTCTCTTTTAAAATTTCATAATATATATCATCAAGCAAATTTCTGACAACAGCCTCATATAAAACTGCTTTATTTTTAAAATAATAATATATCATGGCTTTGTTAATATCAGCTTTCTTGGCAATACTCTCAACACTAACACCTTCATAGCCGTCTTTTGCAAACAATTCCATAGCTGAGTAAGTGATTGTTTCTTTTGTTTTATTTGCATCCCTACATTTTGCCATCTATGCTCCTAACTAACCGTTTAGTTAATTATAATATTAAAATACTGAAATTAAGCTTAAATGATTATCTTATTTTTGAGCTACTGTACTATCCAGCCTTTCTCTACCAATAACTTTTCATCACTATAAATTCTACCGATAAACTTATCATTTTTTTTGTATCTTCCCACACCTTTAGGAGTGCCTGTCATAATGATATCAAAATCATCCAAACTCATAAAACTTTCTATCTCTTTCAGCACTACTTCAGGTCTATATATCATCAAATCAACTCCGCCTGATTGAGCCAATTTTCCATTTATTTGCAATTCAAGCCTGAGAGAGCTTATGTCATCTTCAAGCTTGACAAAATCACTAAAAACAGCAGCCTTATCAAAAGACTTTGCTCTCTCCCAAGGAAGACCTTTGCTTTTTAACTTACTTTGCATATCTCTTTTGGTTAAATCAAGCCCAAAACCAACACCATATAATTTTTTATCCTTCACTATAAAGCTAATTTCACCCTCATAATGACAATCATCACTTATTTGAACTAATTCTTCACTTATAGAAGAGTTTGGCTTTACAAACAAAACCATCTCTTGAGGTATTTCATTACCTAACTCTTCTATATGGGCAACATAATTTCTGCCTACGCATACGACTTTACACGGATTAAATTTTCCTTTTTGAAAATTGATTTGATTCATTCTAAATCCTTAGAGTTAATTTTTTGATATAATACCATATTTTAAATAGGTAAGATTATGGATAGTTTTTTACTTGTACTTCTTAGTGTAGTATTTATGACTATAATTTTAAATACAATTATGAAAAAGTTTGGATTGCCTACAATTCTCGGCTATATAATTACCGGTATTATTTTGATGAGATTTTATAAAGTCGGACTTAATGATTTGGGAATATTATCTAATATTTCAGAATTTGGCATAGTCTTTTTGATGTTTACAATTGGCTTGGAGTTTTCGATTAAATATTTAAGATCCATGAAAAAAGAAGTTTTTTTATATGGATTTTTACAACTTTTTTTAGCAACTTTTATTTTTGGCATTATATCGTACTATCTTTTTCATTACAATTTAAAAAGCGCCATCATCATAGGGGCATCTCTTTCTCTTTCTTCGACTGCAATTATCATAAAGATACTAAATGAAAAAGGGGACTTGCAAAAACAATATGGTAGAAAAGCTCTTGGTATTTTACTCTTTCAAGATATTGCCGTAATTCCATTTCTTTTAATGATTTCAATTTTTGCAAATAAAAACAGTAATATTTTTGAATTGTTAACTCAAACTGCCATTAGTGCCATTATAGTTTTTATCGTTATTTACCTAATAGGAAAGTACCTAATAAATAGTTTTTTAAAGCTTATAACATCTTTTAAAACTTATGAAATCTTTATAGCGAGTATTTTCTTTATCGTTATAGGTAGCTCATATATTGCTCATTCTTTTGGTTTTTCCTATTCTCTAGGGGCATTTCTAAGTGGAATGATGATAGCTGAAACGAAATTTAAATACCAAATAGAAGCTGATCTTATACCTTTTAGAGATATACTTCTGGGTATATTTTTCATAACTGTCGGGATGCAAATAGACTTTAATATTTTTTTAAGTAATATTTTTTTAATACTTGGTCTTGTTACTGTTATAATGATTATAAAATTATTATTATTGTTTACCACTTTATCATTTTTCACCCAAAAAAGAACTGCCTTTAAGACTGCATTAACGCTCTCCCAAATCGGAGAATTTTCTATAGTTGTATTGGAATTGGCAAAATCCAAAATGCTTTTAAATGACTTTACCTCTCAAATACTTTTAACAAGCGTTGTCATTTCTATGATATTTGCGCCATTTATCATAAAGAATATAAGGTTTTTAACGGATATTCTCATAAAAGAGCAATTAGAGCAAAATGAATATATAATCCATTCAACAGCAATAAAAAACCATATAATAGTCTGTGGATACGGTAGCTTAGGAAAATTGATTTGTAAAAAGCTAAATGATAAAAAAATAAATTTTATTTTGATTGAACATGACATAAAGTTGATAAAAGAAGCTCTAAAA
>WFMT01000084.1 GCA_015488975.1 Campylobacteraceae bacterium
TCTCCATTTTTAATATCAGTCGCAACCGCACGAAAAGGGATACTTAAATAATCAAAATCTTGAATGTCTGCTACATTTGAAGTCAGTTCATCAAACTTTAACAAAAGCGGCTCACGCTTAAGGACACCAGTGGGTAAAACAAGTTCATTCTCAGCATTGATACCAAAACCGAGTTTTCCCTGATACGTATACTCCAATCTCTTTCTCTGCATCGGAATTTTTTCACGATCAAAATCAGCTTTGATATAATGATGCCAATCTGTCTTGATAAGCATCTTTTGTAACTCATCAGGAGTCTCCCCTGTGGCATAGAGCCCTCCCATAAAAGAACCCATACTTGTCCCAATAATCATATCAACCGGAATACGATTTTCTTCGAGTACTTTTAAAACACCGACATGCGCACCCCCTCGTGCACCGCCGCCACTGAGTACTAGGGCTATTTTTGGTCGCTCCTGTGCAAAAAGGATAGCTCCAAGCAGACAAGAAAGAAGAAAAAATCTCAAAAGCACCCCTTTTTTTAAACTATATGCAAAGCCACCAATAAAACGGCAGACCAGATAAGCACCATAACAATTAAGCTCAACAGTACAAGTGTCGCACCTGCGTCTTTAGCCTGTTTGGCCAGAATGTGATAATCGCTTGTCACTAAATCTACAACACGCTCTATGGCAGAGTTTGTAACTTCCGCCAAAATAGGAATAAAAAGTGATAAAAAAAGTATGCTTGCATATCCAAAACTAATAGGTAATAACCATGTAACTATGCCCAAAACAGCAAACATAAGCATCTGCCATTTAAAAGAGGTCTCATTTTTGACAATATCAATAAAACCCTCAACAGCATACATCCCATTTCTAAAGAGATTATGTTTTGGCTTATTTAGCTTCATACTTTTCCTTCATCTTCACAATAATTTTACGCAGCTCTTCACTTGAAGTTTCCTTTGCAAGCGGTTTGCCAAAATAAATTTTTATTACTCTGCGTTTAAATAAGTTTAGTTTAGCATTTTTCGGTTTATATTTTGAAAAAGAGCTGCCAAAAATACCACTATCTATGTAAAATGGTACAATTACGCCGTCATAATCCTTGCCAATGAGTTCATACCCTCTTTTAAATTCACCCAATTCACCTGTTTTTGTAATTTCACCTTCAGGAAAAATACCAACAATACTGCCATTTTTAAGTCTTTCATGTGCCTCTTTGAAAGCATCTTTAAAAGCACGTGGTGAGAGTGGAATTACCTCTCCTTTTTTAAAAAAAGCATGAAAAAAAGGCCAATGGTAAATCTCTTTATCCATCATAAAGTTTATCTTCCTTTCCAAAGGTAGTTGAAGCATAATCCAGTCAAGCCAACTCACATGGTTTCCAAGTAAAAGTACGCTTCTTTGAGGAATATTTTGAAGCCCTATATAGATATACTGATGCCGCAAAGAACCGATTAGTCCCATTAATGACCAAAAAATATCTACATAATAGCGTTTAAAAAGAAGATAAATAAGGAAAAGCCCAACAAGTGCCATGAGGTAAAAAAGTATTCTTGCATCCATGCCGAAATAGGCAAATAGAGTTGTAAGCATCAAAAAAGAGAACATAAAAATATTTTGTATAAAATTGTTAGCGGCGATAATCGTTCCAAGATGGACATTAGCCGTGATATGTTGTATTCTTGAGTTAAGAGGGACAAGGATAAATCCTGCCAAAACACCAAAAGTAGTAAACATAAATGAGAGGGTAATCATAGAATGTACAAAAGGGATGCCAAAAACCAAAGCAGTAATACCGACTGCTCCGATACCACTCAGTCCCACATTAATGTAGTTTCGCGATAATTTAGCCGCCAAAATAGATCCTATCACTATACCTATACCGGCAAGAGCCATTGCGCCCTGTACATATATTGTATTTGTTATGCCCAGTGAATCTTTTGCATATTCACCAAATACAGCAAGAACAACCTGGGAAATTGACCAAAAAAGTCCAAGTGCAATAATTGCCTCAAAAGTTTCTCGTTTTCTTGTGACTGTTTTGAGGTTTTTTATCAAATAGTACCCTCTAATATACTTCTGTAGTGTAAATCTCTTGGCGCGCAACTCCAAGACTTTATTTGGTAATTTCGATGCTAAAAACCATTCAATAATGGAGCCAATAACCAAAAGCCACCCAATAGGAGCAATAGCTTTTAAAATATCTGCTTCATTCACAAGACTTACATTGTAACGTCCTTCAAACAAAACCGTATAAAAAATGATGCCTCCAAGTATGGCAACCGTTGTCACTGCCTGTGCAGCACCATTTCCCGCACTTAAATGTTTATCTCCAAAAAGCTCTTTTATATAACCATATTTTGCCGGCCCATATATGGCACTTTGAAGTGATAGTATAAAAGTTAAAGTAAATGCAAATAAAAA
>WFMT01000085.1 GCA_015488975.1 Campylobacteraceae bacterium
GTCAAATCCGTGAGTACTGTCTATTTCAAAATGCCAATCTAAAATCTTTTCTACCATAACTCTCATCTCTTTGACACTTATCTCTTTAAGTGTTTTATTTTGATTGATTTTTAATTCACTCAATAAAACTTTTGCTATTTTTGAAGATATGAAACAACTAAGCATTGTTAATATATCATATTTGTTATGAAATTTTTTAATATTTTCAAAGATTGAGAGTAGTTCCAACTTATCATAATCCGGAAGCAGATTTATGAAAATATTTACTTTCTTTTGCTCAAGAAGTAACTTTGAAACATAGGAGCTGATATCGAGTATAGCAAATCCGGACAATCCATATTTTGTAAATAAAATATCACCTTTTACCTTAATATGTTTTTGGTCATTTAATTTAAGCGAAACTTCTGAATCAATTTTGACACCTGCCATTCTTGCACAATTTTTTGAAACTGTTTCAAGCTGAACCAAACAGGGATAAACCATATTTGTATCATGCCCAAATGTTTTTGCTATCTTATATCCACTATCATTTCCTCCGATTTTTGGAGCCGCTTTACTTCCGTTGCACAGCAAAACTCTATCATATTTTTTTTCATTACCATCTTCTGTATAAACATAAAATTTATTATTTATTTTTTTTATAAAATTTACCGGCTTAGAAAGTAAAATATTAACACCTTTCTCTTTTAAATTTATTTCAAATATTTTCAGCACTGATTTTGCTTCATTTGAAAGAGGGTAAACTTTTCCATTCCCTTTAATTTTCAAAAAAAGTCCAATTTTTTCACAATATCTTTTAAATTCCAAAAAACCAAACTCTTTAAATAAATACTCTACAAATGTCGTATCTTGCCCAGTAAAATTATCTGCTTTAAGACTTATATTTGTTATATTACATCTTCCGTTACCTGAAACTAAGATTTTTTTTCCAAATGAATTATTTTTTTCATACAAATCTACTTCTGTTTTTTCGCCGACAGCTTGTAATGCTGCAATTATACCAGCCGCTCCTGCACCGATTATAGCAATTTTCATAACTATAATACTTTTTTGACAATTTTAAATGAAAAATATTTTGATTTAAAATTGCTATTACCTATTTTATCAAATTGTATCTGTGCAGCAATAGGATTTTTTACTTCAAGATACAACAATCCAAGTGCAAATCTACTTTCAAAATTATTCGGATCGGTAAGCTTTGAAAGCTCAAGCAAGGCTATGGCATTTGCATCATGCCCTGCTGCGATGGATGCGACAGAGGCAAGAAAGAGTGTATTTGTGTCTTTTTGTTTGTAATTATCGATTAATTCATTATATATAGCATAAGCTTCTTCATAATTTTTCGTATAAATATCTACAAATGCCAAAGCCTGCATAACACCCACTACATCGCTATTTTCATCTTGTAATTGTTTTTCAAGTATATCTCTTACATAATACATCATTCCTGATATTTGCAAACTTTCGATATATATATCTCTTGCAACAATCGGTCCGTAAAATAAAGATTTAAAATCAACTTTATTTTTCAAAAAGTTAGTTTGTATAGTTTTTGCATACTCTTGCATACTCTTATCATGCATTTTAGCATTTATAAAAACTGTTTGAGCTATCATATCTTTAGGGAGTATTGTTTTTAAAATTTCTGCTTTTTTTAAAAATAATTTATTATTATTTATATTTTTAGCTACCAAAGCATCAAAAATCAAATTGAGAGGTTTTTTTGAATTATCTGATTGTGCAAAACTCGCAGCAGATATTATGTTGTTTTTTGCAAAGCTAACCATTGCAAGTAAAAATTTCTTATTTTTAACCTTATTGTCTGCATTTAAATCACCTACTAATTCTTCTATTAGTTTTTGATTATCTTGATGAATTAAATTTTTTGTTATTATCGCAAATATACCTGCTATATAATTTTTACTGTTTAAGTGATAGCTTTTTACAAAATTTTTATATGCAAGGGTATAATTTCCCATCTGAGCAAAGGACAATCCCAAATCATAATGCAAAACAGAATGATTTGGATATGTACCTTTCAAAGAATTAAATATTTTATTTGCTTCATTTACTTTAAAACTCAATGCTTTTTGTATACCGAGTGAAATATCTTTATTTATTTTTGATATTGCTGAACTTTGAGATAACAACATTAAAGCACTTTTGATTTTGCCTAAAGATATATTCAGACTTCCTTTTCTGATAAAATCTATCGTTTGATTTGCATTAAAAACTTTATATGGAGCAAAATAAAATAAAAGTCCATATTCATTACCTTTTTTTAGAAATATATTTTTTTTAAAATCTTTTTGAGCTAATTTTATATCATATAGCGATGGCTGTAACTTTATAGAAACAGGATAAATATCCATACTTTTTGCTCCAAAAGATTCAAAAGCTTCTTTAAGATTTACTGCCGCATTGCCAAGAAGCCCCATATTAATATAAGATAAAACCATCGCCATTTTTGATTTTAACGGTTCATTATTTGCTTTGTATGACATTAAAAAATGTTTTACAGCCAAACTGTATTCACCTACTCTTGCATAAAGAAGTCCCAAAGTCAAATTATTTCCAAGATTTTTATTTTTCTCTAAAAAATTAATTGCAGAAAAATCATCTCTAAAAAATGTATTAATTTTTGAAGAAATATAGTTTTGAGTATTTGTATAATATTTTGAACTAGGATGATTCATAGGAATCAAAGATTCAAAATAGTATCCTTGATAATAGTTAATTAAAGAGACATAATACGAATACAATGGATGCTTGGTTTCATACGGTAAATATATTTTTGCCAATGAAATATAGTATTTAAAAAGTTTTTTATTGCCCATTTTCAAAGCACAAACGGCTGAATTTATTGAACTAACACATCTATTTTGACCGTTTTTAATAGCTTTTTTAAAATATTTTATAGCTATTTTATATTTTTTTTCCTTCATTTTTGCAACGCCAATATTATAATTTGATATTGATTCATTAAAAGATGCGATTTTTTTATATAATTTTAAAGCATCTTTTTTATCTCCATTATTATATAAAATATTAGCTTTTTTGATTAAGTTTTCCAGTTTTAGGGGGGAAAAATCTGCTGAATGTTCTTTCTTTTTTATTTTTTGAGTCAATTTTGTAATATTGAGTGAATTATTCGTTTTATTTTTTTTTGTCAATACTAGAATTAGAATAATAACAATAATTAAGAGTAAAATTGATAACAAAACAATCAAAATCTTTATTTTCTTATCACCGCTTTGTGGAATATCATTGTCATTATTTTGTTGTTTTATCTCCTCGTCACCCTCTTCAAGGATTATTATATCTTCTTGATTTTCTGCCATTTTATATATATTTCTTTAAAACTTCAGGGATTTGAATGCTCCCATCAGCTTGTTGATAATTCTCCATGATAGCAATAAGAGTTCTACCTACTGCCAAAGATGAACCATTTAGTGTATGCACCAGTTTATTTTTTTTGCCATCTTTATATCTTATTTTTGCCCGCCTTGCTTGAAAATCTCTTGTATTTGAGACTGAACTTATCTCTCTGTATCTATTTTGCCCGGGCAACCAAACTTCCAAATCGACTGTTTTTGCCGCTGAAAAGCCAAGATCTCCTCCACAAAGCAAAACAAGCCTGTGAGGCAATCCCAAAGAAGTCAAAAGATCACTAGCACATTGTAACATCTTATCAAAAACCTCATCACTTTGTTCTGGTTTTGTAATGCTTACAAGTTCAACCTTGTCAAATTGATGTTGCCTTATAATACCTCTTGTATCTCTTCCTGCACTTCCGGCTTCTTTTCTAAAACAAGCAGTATAAGCACACATAAGTTTAGGCAATATTTCAGCACTTAAAATCTCATCTCTGTAAAGATTTGTAAGAGGAACTTCTGCTGTTGGTATAAGATAAAGCTCTTCATTTTCTATTTTAAAAAGATCATCGGCAAATTTTGGAAGCTGTCCTGTTCCTGTCATCGAGTCTTTATTGACTATGTAAGGAACACTGACTTCTTTAAAGCCTTTGTCTGTATTGAAATCCAACATATAGTTTATGAGGGCTCTTTCAAGTTTTGCCGCTTCATTTTTTAAAACAGAAAATCTGCTTTTTGCAAGCTTGACACCTCTTTTAAAATCAATCCACTCCAAATCTTCTCCAAGTTCCCAATGCTCTTTTGCTTTAAAATCAAAGACCCTTGGCTCTAAAACTTTTTTTATTTCCAAATTATCATTTTCATCTTTTCCTATCGGCACACCATCATCAGGAATATTTGGTATATTCAGAGCATAAATTTCCAATTCTTCTTCGATTTCATTTACAATTTTTTGTTTAAAGGAGATATTCTCTTTATTTTCTTCAAGCTCTTTTTTTAAGCCACTTATATCTTTTTTTTCTTTCAAATAAAGCGGAAAAAGTTTACTTTTTTTATTCTGTTGTGCCTGAAGTTTTTCAAGTTCGCTTCTTTGCTCTTTTAAAACGACAAATAGTCTTTGCAACTCTTTTAAAACTTCTTCTTTAATCTTTTTCTTTCTAAGTTTATCTGCTGTCTCGTTAAAACCGTTTTGTAATTTTTTTAAATCTATCATTTTATATTATTCCTATTTTATCTCTTATGATTTCCATTTTGCGTGAAGCGATTTTCTTAGCTTTTTTTGCTCCGTCACTTAGAATATCTCTTACTTCATCTTTATGTTCAGTATAATAAGCTCTTTTATCCCTTGCATCGCTGAAATAGTTCCAAATCGCGTCTTTTAAACTCGCCTTAAAATGTCCATAACCTTCTTTACCGCTTCTATATCTTATCTGTAATTCCATCAGTTCATCCTCTTGCATAAAAAGTTCGCAAAGTTTATAAACATTACAATTTTCATAAGATTTTGGCTCTTCAAGAGGAGTTGAATCTGTGATAATTTTACCAGTTTGTTTTTTAAGCTCTTTTTGGGTTGTAAAAATATTGATAGTATTTTTATAACTTTTACTCATTTTAGCACCGTCAATTCCAGGAACTGTTGCTACTTTATCATCCGTTTTAAAAGTTGGAATTTTTAGTACATTTCCATTGTCATTATTGAATTTTACAGCTATATCTCTTGTTATTTCCACATGTTGGATTTGATCTTTTCCAACCGGCACAATTTGTGAATCATAAAGCAGTATATCAGCAGCCATCAAAACAGGATAAGAAAAAAGTCCATGATTTGCCACTATGCCTTTTGCAACTTTATCTTTATAGCTATGAGCTCTCTCAAGAAGCCCCATAGGAGTATAAGAAGATAAAATCCAATAAAGCTCCAATACTTCTTTTACATCAGATTGTACCCAAAATGTTGTTTTATTTGGATCTATCCCGAGTGATAAAAAACTAATAGCCGCATCGATTGTGTTTTCTTTCAATGATTTAGCATCTTTTAGTGAAGTTAGTGCGTGATAATTTGCTATAAAAACAAAAAGTTCATTATCTCCTTGATAATTTAGCATTTGTCTTATAGATCCGAAATAATTGCCAATATGCAAAATTCCAGAAGGCTGAATTCCAGTTAATACTCTCATTATAATCCTAAAAAATAAATTTATTGATTATATCAAAAAGAGTCATAAAACTTTTTTAAGCATATATTACTTAAATAAATATTATCTTGTATATTTCAATAGTAGTTTTTGAAAATTTACAACTTGTTGTTTTTTGCTTTGCAGATATCCACTTAGCAAACTTTCTGTATTTACCAAAGTATCATAATATTCATCATTTGATTCATCATCAATATATAAATTTCCACTTCCAATAGACATCAATCCCACAAAAACACCGCTACTTTTTCCATAAACATAAATATCTGCAGCCAGATTTGCATCTGTTTTTCTGCTCATATATTGACCATTTTTTACAGCTGCTACTCCTGCATTAAAGCTGATGGTAACCTTTCCGTCAGCTATACCGTCCAAACTTCTTCTTGTTTCAAATATAATAATAGCATCGGTTGATTCAACTCCTGCTTGAAGCCCAAAACTTGCATTCTCAAATGTTATAAAAGAAGGATCACTCCATATACCGTCTGGTTGTTTGATAGATAATATTCCAGAACCATAACTACCGCCAAAAAGCAATCCTCCTCTTTTTAGATTTGGTATGATAGCGATCGCTTTTGCTTTTTTTAAAATATTTTGAGGTATTTTTATATGAGAACTTTTTAATATTTCCATAGAAGTTGAAATTTTTTGATTTTCACTTAAGCCTGCTTGAAGAGAAACTGCAAGTACAGTTAAAATTATTGAAAATTTATATATAATTTTTAACACATAATCTCCTTTTTAAAATCTTTATAATATTATAGTATTTTTTTAAAAATTACACAAGTTTGGTATAATGTTGATATAATTACTTTATGATATAATCAGCTATAAAGGAGACTTTAGAATGAAAAAAATTATATTATTGCTAACTTTTGCATTATTTATGTATGCAAATTCAGAAAATAATATAACCAGTGCAATGAATATATTAAAAAGTATACCTAAAAATTCTCCCCAATACAGCTTGGACTATTTGTATACACAAAAAATTAGGACAATGTCATATCAAAAAGATAAATTTAATCTCCAAAATATTAAAAATAGTACAGATTTTTTAAATGCATTTAAAAAGCTTGCGAGTTTTGAAAAAACTATAATCAATTCCCAAGCAAATCTTAATGCATTAGATAAAAAAATAAATTATTTATCTTCAAAAACAAAACCAACTCAAAAACTTGAATATTTATACTATAAAAAACTTATCTTAATAAATCA
>WFMT01000086.1 GCA_015488975.1 Campylobacteraceae bacterium
ATATTTGTTAATATATCATTATACCGTGCAGTTGTCTCATAAATTATATTTCAAAGGAATCTGAGTGAAAATAATAGAAGAATTTATAAAAAAAGAATCTTCAGCAGGTATTTTGTTGATATTGGTGACGATTGTTGCACTTATTTTACAAAATAGCGGATTTTCTGAAATTTATAATCATATTTTACATACTCATGTTGAAATACGCTTTGGAAATTTACAAATAGCAAAACCTTTACTTTTGTGGGTAAATGACGGATTGATGGCGATATTCTTTTTTCTTATAGGCTTAGAAGTCAAAAGAGAAGTATTGCAAGGCCATCTTTCATCTATCGCTCAAATATCCTTGCCGGGAATTGCTGCGATAGGAGGTATGATCGCGCCTGCATTGGTATTTATTTTTTTCAATAAAGGTGAATCTTTTGCTATGAACGGTTGGGCGGTGCCGACTGCTACGGATATTGCTTTTGCACTTGGGATACTGTCTCTTCTTGGCAATAAAGTTCCACCATCTTTAAAAATATTTTTAATGGCATTGGCTATTATAGATGATTTAGGAGCTATCATTATAATAGCAATATTTTATACAAGTGATTTATCAACCATATCTATTGTGATTGCTGCTACGGCACTTATCATACTATTTGTTATGAATAGACTTGGAGTTGCTAAAAAATCTGCTTATATCCTGATTGGAATTATATTGTGGATAAGCGTTTTAAAATCAGGTGTCCATGCGACCTTGGCAGGTGTCGCACTTGCTTTTTTCATACCTTTAAATTCAAAAAACAAAGACGGTAAAGAGTTTTCAATGGCAAAAGAGTTAGAACATGACTTGCACTATTGGGTGGCATTTATGATTTTACCTTTATTTGCTTTTGTTAATGCAGGAGTAAATTTAAGAGGAATATCGCTTTCAGATATGGCAGGTACCGTGCCTTTAGGTATCATGCTCGGGCTTTTTATAGGTAAACAAGTTGGGGTATTTGGTTTTTCTTATATTGCCATAAAGTTAGGCTGGGCAAGTTTGCCAAAAGGAAGTACCTGGCTACAATTTTACGGAGTAGCAATACTGACTGGTATTGGTTTCACTATGAGCTTATTTGTGGATAGTTTGGCTTATAATGACACGCAAATCTATCATTTTGCAGATAAGTTGGCTATTTTATTAGGTTCATTCCTTTCTGGTATCGTTGGATATATAGTATTGAATATGTCAAAATCATTAATCAAAAAAGATACATAACCAAATTGTGATTTCGTTACTTTTAGTATAACTAACTCTATGTTTTTTATATTTTGGGATTAAGCAATAATCACCTTTTTTTAGTTCAATGTTGTCATCTTCAAACTCAATTCCCGCCTCTCCTTGCAAGAGTAGAACAAATTCATTCTCTTTTTGGTTGTACCAAAAGTTTTCGATAGAATTCTGACCGGTTGAGATAATTCTTTTGATTTTAACATTACTATTTTTTAAAATCGTTTCGATAACTTCTTTATTATAGTCAATATTTTCAACTTCCAAAATATTTTTTATGCTCAAAATTACTCCAATATTTCAAATACCAATTCTTTATTATTTTTTATCTGTTTTACTTCTGTTATTTGTAAAGTTTCAAAGTCTATTCTCATAAATTCATTTTCATTTTTGGGTCTTATTTTAGCTATTTCTCTGGCAACAATACCTCTGTAAGCTTTAGCCCAGTGACTGACGACTTTACCGTTTTTTAAAAATTTAAATGTTAGATAGTCGTTTTTAGGGGTATAGAATTTATTATAAAATGAAGCTCTTAAATCAATTATGAATTTATCTTTTAAAAAATTATCCAAAGTGTCAGAAAAATTTTCATTATAATATCGCTCAAATGCAAAATCTCCAATTTTCTCTCCCTGTTTGAGTTTATAATATGGTATATGATCTTTAGATAAAATGGGACCAAATAAGTTGGAAAATATGATTAAATGTGAATCAATAAAATTTTTGGCATCATTATCCAAAGAGTCATAACCAAGATATTTATAACCTACACCGCTATATCTTATAACTGCCTTGTTTGTTTGAGAATAAAATATATTTATCTTTTTTAAATCATTTAAATATTTTGAATTTTTGATGCCAAATAATTTTATTAACTCTTTTTCGCTACTTAATTTGATGAAATCTTGATAAATTTTTAAAGCTCTTTCTCTTTTGCTATATAATTTTGAAAAGATAAAAGAATTTTTATCTATATGGTTGTATGTGTTAATATCTGTTTTAGCCTCACTTGGTGAAAATAGTATTATCATATATCCTCGATTATTCTCTATATTTTAAAGTATTCTCAAAGAATAAAACAAACATAACTTTTATCTTATCTCTAAATATACCCAATAACTTTTTACCCAAAACAAAAACTCCTAACAAAACAGATATAACACTTTACAGTTTTAAAACGATTTTTTATTATATCAAAAAATGTCAAAATCCAATACTTTTCAACCATCATTAGATGATAGCCGTTGAGAAATTGAGTGTTAACTTATTTTTATAAATATTTAGAGTATAATACAAAATAATCAAGGAGATATTTAATAATGAATGCAAGAATAAATACCATTTATACAAAAAAATATCAACCATTTATTAAATGGGTTGGCGGTAAAAGGGGTTTATTAACTCAACTATTAGAAAAATTTCCTAAAAAATTTGAAAATTATCATGAACCATTTTTAGGTGGCGGAGCAGTATTTTTTGAATTATACTCACAAGGTTTATTAAAAAATAAGAAAATATATCTTTCAGATATAAATTCTGAAT
>WFMT01000087.1 GCA_015488975.1 Campylobacteraceae bacterium
CTAACCATAATATATATAAATTAGGTAACGAATTTTTTAAGTGTTTGAAATGGATAAATATTTATAATTTTTGTAGGTAAGTTAGATAAGGTAAATTTGTTCTTAAACTTCTATATGCAGCTCTGATTCTTGGATGTGCGT
This sequence comes from Campylobacteraceae bacterium, assembly GCA_015488975.1. Lineage (GTDB taxonomy): Bacteria > Campylobacterota > Campylobacteria > Campylobacterales > JALSKU01 > JALSKU01. Next base: position 142 of record WFMT01000087.1, read on the forward strand.
AACGAAGTTCTATAGTAGTTAAAGATACACTTTTTTTCCTCTAAACATTCTTGATACTTTTCATACCACTCATATAGCTTTTGAGTAAAGTTTTGGTCGCATTGTTACCGCTATACAATCTTTTTTTGATGAAAGTGGCACATTTGTATTGGAATATCTTTAAAGGCTTTGTCTAACAACTCATCTTTAAGATATTTGTAATCTTTTGCTAATTTACTATCAACATGCTTGTAAAAGGGATTTTATATACTTCTTTGGATTGTGTTGAATGGGTGAAGTGGTGGAGCATAGCGGGCTCGAACCGCTGACCCCGACGCTGCCAGCGTCGTGCTCTCCCAGCTGAGCTAATGCCCCACATATTGTGAAAGTGTAATAATACCAGAAAATTTCTTATTTATACATAATATTGCATTGCTTTGCTTCTGTTTTCAAAAGGTGTAGCTTTTACTATCTCTTTTTCAAACACAACATCATACTCTTCATTTTTATTTGCTTTCGTAAAAGTCAGAATGATTTTCGCTGCTAAAGTTCTATCTTCTTTTGTGGCAGTTTTACTTATCAAAGAAAGCGGTCCGGCTATCTCTTTAAGCTTTATAAATTCCATTTTTGAATTTTTTATATTTTCAAGTATTTCATTTTCTTCTTTATCTCTTCCTATGACAAGCTTGGAACTATCAGGCAATCTTAAATGCCTTCCAAATTTTATAAGTTGTATATCTTCAACTTCAAATTTATCATATTTTATAAAATCACTCATTTTTTGCGAAAAATACTTATCTGTCAGTAAGCATCCGCCTCCTGGTTTTTCATAATCATCCCAACCAAACTTCTGTGCCAAAGATATCTGTACTTCTCTGCTTCTACCGCTGATACCTAAAAGCTTTTCTCGATCTACCCATCCTTCTATCTCAGGCTTTGTAGGCTCAAGAAGTTTTGCACACATAGGTCTTAGTATCAAGTTATCTTCATCCTCAGCCAGATTTTTAACAGACTGCAAAGCATCGGCTCTTTGGCTCATAGGTCTTTGCCCTAAAACTTCACCTGTTATCAAAAAATCCGCACCATACTCTTTTAGCAGCCTCTTCGCACTTCTAAACATAAAGCCATGACAGTCGATACAGGGGTTAAAATGTTTTCCATAGCCAAATTTTGGGTCAAAAAGTATATCTTTTAGATAAAGCTCCCTGACATCTACCATTTTAAAAGTAGCCCCTGCTTTTTCAGCTCTTTTTTTCATGATTTCACTCATATTTTTTTTAGAGCCAAATCCTATATTCATATTTATCGCTACAACATCTATACCCTGATCACTTATGAGTTTTATTGAAAGCATACTGTCAAGTCCACCGCTAAAAAGTGCCAATGCTTTAAAATTTTTCATATACTGTTAATTCCCCTTTTTTCAATTTTTGTAATTTGTCTTGTATTTTTCTGATATAAAAACTTTTTTTTTCAAATGCTAAATCTTTTCTATTTTTTATCTTATCAAGTGATATTTTATAATACCCTAAAAGTAAAAAACATAATTGATTTTTAAGTTCATCCTCGCTAAGTTCACCAATATCGTCCCTTATAAGCAATCCACCAAAATATGGATGATCAGCCCCCTCTTCTACAAGTAAAGCAAATTCTTTTTTATGAGTATTAAAAACTTTCTCATCAACCAAATCCAAAACCAAATCCAAAAATTCAGGGTGAATGCTCAAGGTTTTTATGATAGAAAGTTCGGCCAAATCTTCTTTTTGACTTTTTTGAAATATAGATTTCTTTATATTTTTAAATCTAATTATTCTTTTATCAATCCCAAGGATTACAGATAAGTACTCTTTATACTCATCTTGCAGTAAAGATGGTACGGTTTTTAAAAATTCTACATTTTCTTTTAAAGCTTTCTCTTTTTCCAAAGGGTCATTTATATCGTATCGCTTTGTTATTTGCTCTATAACAAAAGGTATAAAAGCTTTGGGCTCTTTAAAAAGCATATTAAGCTCATTTATTTCACCGTTTTGTACCATATCAGCAGGATCTTTTCCGTTTTCAAATACTACCACTCCACCGGATATTGACAAACTTCCAAGCATTTTACTTGCCTTTAATGCGGCAGCAACACCTGCACTGTCTCCATCATAAGAGAGTATGACCTTAGGCTCTGCTCTTCTTAAAAGAGGCAAATGCTCTTTTGTCAAAGCAGTACCTAAAGTCGCTACACTTTCGCTAAAGCCTGCTTGATGAAGCATGATAGTATCAAGATAACCCTCTGTTACTATGATGCGTCCGGTTTTCAAGATAGTACTTTTTGCTAAATTGTAACCATAAAGAAGCTTTGATTTGTTGAAAAATACAGTTTGTGGTGAATTTATATATTTTGCGGGATGATTTGAGATGGTTCTGCCGCCAAAGCCCACTATCTTACCATTTGGCGCATATATTGGAAATGTTATCCTCTCAATAAATCTAGAATAAACACTGTGATTTTCTCCTATTCCCAAAAGACCTGCTTTTAAAGCATCATCTTGAGATAAAAAATTTTGAGATAAAAAAGAGAGCGTCTCTTTAGAGCTAGGAGCATATCCTATGCCAAACTTTTCTATGGATGATTCATAAATGCCTCTTTGTTTTAGATAATCTTTTGCTACATGGTTTCCATTTAAATTTCTTTTAAAAAAAAGATTAACTTGCTCTAAAACTTTTTTTTCATCTTTTTTTTCAAAATCATTTTTGCTGTAAGCAAGCTCCACATTAAAATCATTTGCAAGTTTCTCCAAAGCTTCGGGATAATTTAGCTTTTCATACTCCATTACAAACTTTATAGAGTCTCCTCCAGCACCACAGCCAAAGCAGTGATATATTTGCTTAGAGGGGCTTACTACAAAGCTTGGTGTATCTTCACTGTGAAAAGGACACCTTGCTTTAAAGTTTGCTCCACTTTTTTTGAGCTCTATATATGAGCCTACAACTTCAACAATATCAAGTCTGTTTTTTAAGTTTTCTATCGATTCAGGGTTTATCATAGGTACATTATATACTTTTTGCTATAATATACTAATAAATTTTGGAGCAAAGCTTTTATGGATAACTTTTACATAGGATATAAGGATCCTCTTTTTGGGATAATTGTATTTTTTCTTCTTATCTTCATCATTTCATTTGCCAACTATTGGTGGGGGATTTATAAAACTAAAGATGAAGAAGAGAGTATAAAAAAGTTTATAAAAAAGTTTCAGATTGAAAGTAGCGACAATGAATATAAAATAATATTTGAAGATAAAAACCTAACACTCGATACCATCATCCTTTTGGCAAAAAGTTATGAAAAGATAGGACAATATGAAAAAAGTATCAGTGTATATTTATATGCCTTAACTATATATAAAAAAAGAAAAGAGAAACAAAATATACTTTTTTTGCTTGGAAAAGTATATCTTAGAGTCGGTTTTTTACAAAGAGCAAGAGAGATATTTATACGAGTTCTTCGTATATCTCCAAGGCATGAGGAGTCTTTAAAGCACCTTACTATCACTTATGAGCTTTTAAAAGAGTATAAAAAAGCCAAAGAAGTACTTGATGCTTTGGATGAGCTTGGAGTAAATGTTAAAAAAGAACAAATATACATCGATGCTTTAAATATACAAATTGAAAATATGCCGACAGAAAAAAAAGAAAAAAAATTATATGAACTTGTATCTCTAAAAGCTACCCAAAGGATATATTTTGAGTTTATTCTAAAACAAAAAGACAAGATAGATTTTAAAAAGATTGAAACATTTGACTTTAGAAATTTATTTGATCTCTTTTGGAGCTTAAGTGCCGATAAGTTTGATTTGGAGTTTGCCAAAAAGCATAAGCTGATAACTGATATTTTAAGTGCGAGAGGAGTTATGATAAATAGTGGCGAAAGTGAGATATTTGAACTTGAAGTTCTTAAGAATCTTAAAATATCAGGATATAAAAAAGCTGATATTGGATTTGAGTATTTTTGTGATAATTGCAAAAACTCATACCCGTTCTACTTTTCAAGATGTCCAAATTGTCACAGTATAGACAGTGTTAAAATCTTGGCAAATATTATAAAGAAAAATGATGAAAACAATATATCTTTACTGTGATGGCTCATCTCTTGGTAATCCGGGATTTGGAGGATATTGTGCTATACTTAAATATAAAGACAAAAAAAAGATTGTAAAAGGAGCAGAAAAAAATGCTACAAACAATCAAATGGAGCTTTTAGCAGCCATTAGAGGAATAGAATCCCTAAAAGAGCCTTGTAATATCAAGCTCGTAAGCGATTCAAACTATGTTGTAAAAGCTATCAATGAATGGCTGCAAGGATGGATAAAAAAAGATTTTAAAAATGTAAAAAATATAGAGCTTTGGAAAAGATATATAAAAGCAGCCCGTGTACACAAGGTAGAGGCAACCTGGGTGAAAGGACATAACGGACATGAAGAAAATGAAGAGTGCGATAAAATCGCAAGAAATGAAGCTGAAAATTTGAAAGGAATGAGCAAATGAATAAAATAGAAGAATTACAAAAGTGCTTGGGGTATCAGTTTAAAGATAAAACTTTGATACTCGAGGCACTCACTCACAAAAGTTGCAAAAAGGCAAGAAACAATGAAAGGCTTGAGTTTTTGGGTGATGCTGTATTGGATCTTGTTGTAGGAGAGTATCTTTATCATAAATTTCCAAATACGGATGAGGGAAAACTTTCAAAAATGAGAGCATCTTTAGTCAATGAAGAGGGATTTAAAAAACTCTCTTTAGAGTTAAATCTTGGCAAATATCTGCTCTTATCAACCGCAGAAGAACACAATAAAGGACGAGAAAAACCGTCTCTTCTTTCAAATGTGTATGAAGCACTCATGGGGGCTTTATATCTTGAAACAGGGCTTGATAAAGTCAAAGAGATCACTTCCAAGCTTATTGAAAAGACTTATCCAAAAATAGACATGGACTCTATCTTTAAAGATTACAAAACAACTCTTCAAGAATTTACACAAGAGCATTATGGAGTGATACCAGAGTATAAAATGATGGGCTCAAGTGGACCAGACCATAAAAAAGAGTTTGAAATGGCAGTTTTCATAGATGGTAAAAAAATAGCAAAAGCCGTAGGCAAAAGTAAAAAAGCGGCTCATCAGATCGTGGCTGAAATGGCACTTAAGATACTAAAAAAGCAGGAAAAACAATGAGATCTAACAGTTTTGGAGAAAGATTTAGCATCACAACATTCGGTGAATCCCACGGAGTTGCCATAGGGTGCGTCATAGACGGTGTTCCAGCAGGTCTTAAGATAGATACTTTATTTATCCAAAGTGAGCTTGATAGAAGAAAACCAGGAAAAAGCAA
>WFMT01000088.1 GCA_015488975.1 Campylobacteraceae bacterium
AGAAATGTAGAAACCGCCATATACGGTCCTACAATGCATTTATTATAAAAATCCGGTATATAATACTGATTTGATAATAATTTATAAATAGGATATTCTTCAACTTCTTTACTAAAACCTCCTGTGCTGTATTTATAAACAGCATAGAAAATACCAGAGAATGCGATACCCAAAGTAACTGTCATCAAAACATAACTCATAAAATGAGGTACTATATCTATATCATAAGAGGGCAAAAACTCAGTTGCCAATCTTTCAAAAGGATGTTCAAAAAATCCACCGATTGTAGCAAACAGCGCAAGTGGCGCCATAGACCAAAGTACAAATGCTTTTACTTCATGTGGATGAAAACCAAATCTTTTATACTTAGATTCTCCAAAAAATACAAGCATCACAAGTCTAAAACTGTAAAATGCAGTCATTCCCGCTCCTATCCACAAGAGAGCCCAAAGAATATAATGATTTTGGGTAAAGGCTACTTCTAAAATCTTGTCTTTACTAAAAAATCCGGCAAATGGATAAATGCCTGACAATGCCAAAGAAGCTACAACCATAATAATCATAGTCCATTTCATTTTATCGCCTAATGCACCCATTTTTTTAATATTAAGTTCATCATCCATAGCATGCATTACATTTCCAGCACCTAAAAATAAAACTGATTTAAAGAATGCATGAGTTATAAGATGGAACAAAGCTATCCAGTAAGCACCTAAGCCGGCTGCAACAAACATATATCCAAGCTGACTCAAAGTAGAATATGCGATAATCTTTTTTAAATCATTATGAACAAGTGCCATTGATGCCGCAAACACTGCAACAAATGCTCCAAGACTAGCTATAAAAATACCAACTTCAGGGATCATGGAAAATACTTGATTGGCTCTGATTACCAAAAATACACCTGCTGTTACCATTGTAGCAGCATGAATCAAAGCAGAAACCGGAGTAGGACCCTCCATGGCATCTGCAAGCCATGTATGAAATGGAAATTGTGCTGATTTGCCCATAGCACCGATAAACAATAATATACCGATAACAGTAACAGTAGCCAAACTAACTCCAGAAATTTTTGCAAAAACTATATCATACTGAAGGCTGCCAACATTCCAATATATCAAAAGTATTCCAAGCAGCATCCCCAAATCTGCAACTCTATTCATAATAAATGCTTCATTTGCTGCCCAGGATGCTGTATCTTTGTGATACCAAAAGCCTATTAGTAACCATGAGCAAAGTCCAACTCCCTCCCATCCTATAAAAAGACCCAAAAAGTTATCGCTCATAACAAGTATTAGCATTGAAAAAACAAATAATGAAAGGTATACAAAAAATCTGTTAAAACTTTTATCATGCTCCATATAACCAATAGAATAAATATGAATCATGGAAGATACAAAAGTTACCATTGCCATCATTATAACCGAAACCGGATCTACAACAAAACCAAATGGAATATTTAAACCACCTACATCGATCCAATCCATAAGTTTTACATGATAAATATGCCCTTGACTTACATTGTACAATAATATCAATGCTGATATACAAGAAACAATCAACATACTAGATGCAAAAATACCAGTTATTAACTTCTTATCTCTACCTCCAAAAACCGCCGCAAACATTGAACCGACAAGTGGAGCAAACAGTGTTATGTATATATATTTTTCCATTTTTAACCCTTCATGCTTTGCATACTGTCAAGATCTATTGTTGAATTCCTCTTATACCATAGCATCAAAAGTCCCAGTCCAACTGCAACTTCGCTTGCGGCAACTGCGATTATAAAAAAAGCAAACATTTGCCCAGTCATATCATGGTGATATTTTGAAACAGCAGCAAAACCTATATTAACCGCATTTAAAAGTATTTCAGAAGAAAAAAACAACATTAATAAATTTTTTCTTCTTACTATACCAATTAATCCAATTACAAACAGTATAGAGCTTAAAACCAAATAATGTGTTAGTGTTATCATTTTGCAACCCCTTTTTCAAACTCATCTTCAGCAATAAAATCATCTTTTAAACTTAAACTTATATCCATTTTTTTGCTAACTAGCACAATTCCTGCGACCATTGCAACAAGAAGCATTACGGCAGTCAACTCAAAAGGTACCAAGTATTGTGTAAATAAAATATAACCTACCATTTTTGGATTGCTGACTCCATCGATCATAGGAGATTGTGATACTATGGTGCTTGAGACCAAAGGAGAAGAGACTATAACAACTAATAATATTGCTATGGCAACGGCAAATGAATAAATCATTCTTTTACCTTTGATTTTTTCTTTTACATCTCTTGTTGTATCTATAAATATCATACCAAATGCGTATACAGCCATAACTGCGCCGCTGTAAACTATAATCTGCACTACTCCTAAAAAATCAGCACCGAGTATGAAAAAAAATCCTGATATAAAAATCATACCGCCTGCTAAAGCACTCATAGCGTACAAAGCATTTTTGCTAAATACAACTATACAAAACATAAATATCGTTAAAAACGAAAATAAATAAAAAGCAATTATTTCATACATTATAGATCCTTAATACGCTAATGGTGTTTTCTTAATAAACTTATCTGCATCTTTACTTGGTGCTCCAAAACCCGGAAACTCTTTTTGTTTTCCGGCTTTAAATTCATCTAAAGGTGTAAGTAAGTCTTCTTTTGTAGCAAAATCGGCTCTTTGTTCTCCCGCATGCTCATAATCTTTTCCGTGGACAATGGCAAGTTCAGGACAAACTTCAGCACAGTATCCGCAAAATATACATCTTCCGAAATTAATAGTATAATCAAGTACTTCTTTCCTACTGTTTTTATCAATCTTTGTATCAATCCTAATACAATTTGCTATACATATCTTTTCACACAGTCCACATCCAATGCAACGATTCTCGGCACTCTCAAGAAGTCTTTGAAGCCTATGTATTGCTCTGTATCTTGGAGATATAGGCAATTTTTCAAGAGGATACTGAACAGTATGTATGTTAAATTTTAGCATTTCTCTTAACATTATCCATAAACCTACAAAAAGCTCACCTTTAAAAGTCCTTTTAGATACTTGTAAAAATTTATCCCATGGTTTACTCGCAGGCGCCTTGATATCTATGAATTTATACCCTTCTTTTATATTTCTATCTTTAAAATCTTTATTCATAATTTTCCTCCCTATACAAGCACAATACCTGTTATCAATATATTGATAACAGCGACAGGCATTAACACTTTCCAACAAAACCACATAAGCTGATCAGGTCTGACATGTGGCCAAGCTGCTCTTACCCATAAAAATGCGAAAATAAAAAATGATATTTTAATGAGTATTGCAATAGCTCCTGGTATAAATCCCCATGGATTAAACCCTCCAAGAAATATAAGCGAAACTAAAAATGATATTGTAAACATATTTGCATATTCACCGATAAAAAATAGCCCCCATCTCATGCCAGAATATTCAGTAGCGTACCCAGAAACGATTTCAGCTTCATGCTCCATCAAATCAAATGGAGTCCTATTTGTTTCTGCATAACCTGAAATTAAAAATATGATAAAAGCTATCGGTTGTTTCCATATAAGCCAATCAGTAAAGCCGCCGATTTGATAATTATTTATATCTATCAACGACAATGAGCCTACTATCATCAAAGGAGCCAATATGGATAAGCCTGTTGCAACTTCGAAAGACAAGAGTTGTATCACTGTCCTTGCTGCACCTAAAAGTCCCCATTTGCTTGATGAACTCATGCCAGCCAATAGTGGTCCATACATGCCTGCTCCCATAACACCTATGATAAATAATATACCAACATTGATATCTGAAATAATAGGATGAACGGTATATCCAAATATTGTAAACTGGGGAAGTATCGGTAAAGCTGAAAGTGCTGTAAAAGCTGCGGTAGCAGAAATTACCGGAGCTATTATAAATATAGCTCTTACAGAATTTTGAGGAATTATATCCTCTTTTGTAAAAAGTTTTATACCATCAGCAATAATCTGCAAAACCCCGTAAGGTCCTACATTCATTGGACCTAGTCTTCTTTGCATAAAAGCTAATATTTTTCTTTCTACATAAGTAGTAAAACCGGCACCTGCTGAAAAGATTATAAGAATAACCAATATCTTTATAAGTGTTGCAATTATATATCCTGTATCACTCATGACTTACACCTTTGAATTTTAACTTTTGCATATCTGTAACCGCCTTCAAATAAAATTTCACTATCTAAATTTTTATCAAAAGTCGGAAGATATGGTATATTTCCATTTATTTTATTATCAATTCTAATAACAGTTTCAAGCTTTTTACCATTATCATTTGAAATCTCTACAATATCATTTTCGCTAAAATCATTATTTTCTAAAAATTCATTTGAAACGAATAATGCACCTTTTTCATTTAGCTGCTTGCATTTGTTAGTAAATTTACTAAATTGCAATACAGGATCACACCTATAAACAACAACCCCGTCAAAACTCTCTATCTCTTCAGGCTCTCTGGGAACTCTTTGTTTTGTTCTTTTTGTTATGTTTGTTAGTTTATAACCTCTGTGTTCATTGCCACTATTATCAAAATAATTTGGCAAATCATCAAATGCCATATCTTTGAAGCCTCTGTTTTTAGGAAGCTGTTTCGTATAATCAATAGTAAACTCTGCTTTTAGTCCTAAAGCATTTGCTATATCATTTAGGGTATATCCGTTATAAGAGAGTGCTGCGTTTGTAGGTACAACCCTTTTATCTATATTTGTAAATGTTCCTTCTTGTTGATTTAGTGCAG
>WFMT01000089.1 GCA_015488975.1 Campylobacteraceae bacterium
CTCCTCATTTTTTATAATCTCCTCAGAGAGTTTATTGTCAGCTAATTTGTTTCTTATATACATGCAGTTAAAATTAAGTTGAGCAAGTGGTTGTCTCCATTGATGTGCTATAACAGAAATCATTTCGCCAAGAGCAACAAATTTTGCCTGTTCTTGCAGTATTTGGTCATTTAATTTTTCTTTTGAAATATCTTCTATGTTCGCTATTATGATAGTTGAATTATCTTTTCCACTAACAGCAAAAGATATTCTAATAGGAAATATATGCCCTTGCTTGTTTATACCTTCATTTTCTTTAGTTTCACTTGCATCGTCTTTTTCCAATTCTTTTAAAAAATTATAAATCCCTTCTTCTTGTATAATTTTGTATTGTCTTGGTACAATTTTTCCAAAAAATGGCTTATTGATCATCTCCTGTTTTGTGTAGCCAAAAATATATTCAGCCATTTTATTGTATGTTTTGATTTTTAGATTTTTATCCAATGTAATTATTGCGTTTTTGCTTGATTCAATAACCGTGTTTGAATAATCTTTTTGTTTTGTTAATTCTTCTATATTTTTCTTGATTTTATCATTTGCAGGTTTAAAAATAAAAATAGCTTCAAAAAATAGCGTAAGAAGCGTCAATATAAAAATATATAATTCAACATTTTGAATTTTTTGTGTATTTCTGCTAGCCTCTGAGAGATGCATAAAAATTGATTTATTTAGATACTTGAGTAAAATACTTGAGTGATTTAAAAGATAGTCTAAACTTTTTCCATCTCGAGTGTTTCTGAAATGTTTTGCAAATATAATATATCTTTTTATCTTTTCATTTAAAAGTATTGGTTTGCTCAAGTATATTCTTTTTATTTCATCAGACATAGAAAACCCAGACATCTCTTTATTGTATTTTTCTATTAAATTTATAGCATTTTTCAATTTGTTTATTTTATAATATATAGAATAAAAAGCGATTTTTTGAACGAGAATTTTTTGTTTACTGATGATATTTATCATCTTTTCATAATTTGTCTGGGAACTGCTTAAGTGGTTTAAGTTAAAATATGCAAAGGAAGAGAGTATCGCAGTTATAACGAGTGCAAGAATATATTGTTTCGTCAAATTTGATGTTTTCAGCATAAAGATATCCTTGTAAAATTTAAGATTCTAATTAGACTTATTGCGATATATCCTTAATATCGCAATAAGTCTAATTATATCAGTTTTATTTTATAGCAAGATAATGATATAATAAAAAATTGATTATATACAGATAATGTATAGGTCAATTTAAATTTATTTGTTTTAAGAGGTATTTATGAAAAAAGAGTATGAATTTTTTTTAAAAAAATCTACAATATTATTGGTTGAGGATGAAATTAGTGTTGCCCAAAGTTTTAAGAAAGTTTTATTGCTGTATGTAAAAGAAGTATATATTGCAAGTGATGGGGAGAAAGCTTATGAGGCGTATGAGAGAGTGCATCCTGATATTATTATCACAGATATTAAAATACCTAAATTAAATGGCTTAAATCTCATAAAAAAAATAAGAAAAAGTAATAAAAAAATACCTATTGTGGTAACAAGTGCGTATGCAAATCAAGAATTTTTACTTGAATCAATAAAACTGTTTTTAGTTGAGTATTTGATAAAGCCGATTAAAGAAAGCGATTTAACCAGAGTTTTGCAAGAGTGCGCAAAAGTATTATCAAGTGATCAAACAGGTATCGTTGAAGTTAATGAAATATCATTTTATGACTATGATAATAAAGAATTTATATACAATAATGAAAAAATACCATTAACTAAGAAGGAAGCTATGCTGTTTGAGCTTTTACTGTTTCATCGTAGAAATTTAGTTTCAAGAAAATCTATTGAAGATAAATTGTATATATATAAAGAGGCATCCCCTTCGGCGCTTAAAAATTTAATTTTTAAATTAAGAAAAAAATTACAAATTGATATCATCAAAACTGTTGGAAAATTGGGATATATGATTGATACATAGTTTAAATCCAATAAAATCTTATAAAAATATAAAAGTATATAATCAAAATATTAAATATTAAATATACCATTGAAATATTAATAAAAAGAAATATTTTTTATTTTTTTTTCATATTATTTGAAAAAGCGACTCAAAAGAAACTCCTTATAGTGTATAATTCCGAGTAAATAGTTAATTTATCGTTAAGCCGATAGATTAGTATAGGAATTTTTGCTAAAGTGTAAATTCAGCAAGCAAAAGTTAAGGTGATATGTATAAATTCAAGTACATATTTAATAAATTTTTTGATAATTTTTTTTAAGGAGGATATCAGATGAAGAATATGATCGGCAAAGCATCGCTTATGGTAGCTGGACTGTCGCTTTTGGCAACTGTTGCCACTGCACAGACTGAACTACAAAAGGTGATGGCAAGAAGACATTTGTCACAGCAGGATCTATTAGCAGCAGCTAAAACTTATCAACCTACAGGCCACCATGATAAGTATATTACTTTTAGTTCAGGTGGACAATCAGGGCAAGTTATAGTATGGGGTGTTCCATCTATGAGAATATATAAATATATAGGTGTTTTTACTCCTGAGCCTTGGCAAGGTTGGGGATATGATGATGATACCAAAAAAATTCTTGCTGAAGGTGATATCAGAGGTAAGAAAATAACATGGGGCGATACTCATCACCCAGCACTTTCTGAGACAAATGGTGTATATGATGGTAAATGGCTTGCTATAAATGATAAAGCCAATCCAAGAATTGCAATTATTGACTTGAAAGACTTTGTTACAAA
>WFMT01000090.1 GCA_015488975.1 Campylobacteraceae bacterium
TCAAAAAAATATGAAAATATCCACTTTATAAAAGGTTATGATGAGAGTATGTCTCACAAGATGTATGCCTCGGCAAATTTTTTAGTAATGCCTTCACTTTTTGAGCCTTGCGGATTAAATCAAATGATAGCAGCAAGATACGGTGTCATTTCTATAGTGCATGGCATTGGTGGGCTAAAAGATACTATTTTTCAAGATAAAAGAAAGTGTGCGATGGGTATAAAGTTTGACAAATTTAAAAAAGATGAATTATTAAACGCTATAAAAAAGGCTTTAAGTATGTTTGAAAATAAAAAAAATTATGGAAAAATTGTTAAATTTGATATGAAATGCGACTTCTCTTTTGCAAAAAGTGCAAAAAAATATATAAAACTTTATAAGGAAGTATTGTGAGTAAAATGTATATTGATATTGGTGGTACGAAACTTAGATGCGAACTTTTTTTGAATGATATAATCTTAAAAGAAGAGGTTCTAAGCATTGAAGTTAACTTGATAGAATATATTGAAAAAAAAATATCAAAGCATAATGATATCAATTTCATAGGTATATCTTTTGCCGGTCAAGTAGATGAAGGCGTGATATTATCTTCTCCGAATATAAAAATTGAAGAAAAAGATATAAAATCATACATTTTTAAAAAATATAAAATTGCTTTAAAAATAGAAAATGATTTAAAATGTGCATTGATAGCTGAGCGAAATTATACGGATGAATCAAATATAGCTATGCTTTTTGTAGGAACGGGCTTGGGCTCAGCAGTATCTGATAATGGAAGGATTATCAGGGGTGAAAAAAATTTAGCTTGTGAGATAGGGCATATTCCTTTTAAAAAAGCTCCTTTTTTGTGCGGATGCGGTAAAAATAACTGTATTGAATTGTTTGCAAGTGGCAGTGGTCTTGAAAAGTGGGAAAATTATTATGATCTTCCAAAGTTTGATTTGGAAGAATTGTCTGCATCAGAAGATAAAAATGCTAAAAAAATATATAAAAATTTTATCGAAGCTTTACTTGTAGCAGCTGGAAATATTATCACACTGTTTAATCCGAAAGTATTGATTTTAGGAGGGGGTGTTGTGAGAGCAAATCCGTATCTATTGAATGTGATTAAAGAAAATATAAAAAATTATGCACTTTTGCAAAGTTGTGAGGATTTGAATATAATAATCAGTAAATTAAAAAATTCATCATTAGAGGGGGCAAAACTACTATGAACATACTTTTTGTTGCGAGTGAAGTTGCTCCTTTTGCAAAAACTGGAGGCTTGGGTGATGTAAGTGGAGCTTTGCCAAAAGCCTTGAAAAAATTAGGGCATGAAATAAAGCTTGTAATGCCAAGATATTACGATATTAAAAGAGACAAATTAGAAAAACTTCCCATCTCTTTAGGCGTTGATATGGGGAGTTTGGGTGAGATTTGGGCTGGAGTTTACAGAGGGTATTTGCCAAAAAGTAAAGTAGAGATTTATTTTTTAGAACATGAAGGATTTTTTGGAAGAAGCGGGCTTTATGATGAAAATGGTTTTGCTTATGATGATAATGCCATTCGTTTTATCTTTCTCTCCAAGGCTTCTCTTGTTCTTTCAAAAGCATTAAATTTTAAGCCAGATATTATTCATGCCAATGATTGGCACAGCGCAAGCATACCCATACTTTTAAAAACACTTTATTTAAAGGATGAATTCTTTAAAGAAACTTCAAGTATGTTGACTATTCACAATCTACAACATCAGGGAAACTTTGATAAAAGTGTGATGAATATTTTAAGTGTGGGTTGGGAGCATTTTACTCCGCTTAAACTTGAAGCTATGGATAGAGTCAATCTTTTAAAAGGTGGTATTGCTTTTTGTGATGCCTTTAATACAGTCAGCAAAAAATACTCACATGAAATACAGACAAGTGAATTTGGATTTGGTTTACAAGAGCATATACAAGCTCATTCACATAAGCTTTTTGGTATATTAAATGGAGTTGACTATGATGAGTGGTCGCCTGCTGTTGATAAATACCTTGTTAAAAATTTTGATATAGATAGTTTTAATGGCAAGGAAGAGTGCAAAAAGGATTTGCAAAAAGCTTTCGGATTGCCTGTAAAAGCCAAAACTCTTTTGATTGGTTTTGTAGGCAGGTTGGTTGAACAAAAAGGAATAGGGTTAATAGCTTCTGTTATTGAAGGACTTATGAGTTTTGATATACAAATTGTGATGCTTGGAAGCGGTGAAAAATGGGCAGAAGGATTTTTTAGCGAAGTTGCCTCAAGATATCATGATAAATTTGGATGTTATATCGGGTATAATAATAAATTAGCCCATAAAATTGAAGCCGGAAGTGATATATTTTTAATGCCGTCACTCTTTGAGCCTTGCGGACTAAATCAAATATATAGCCTTAGATATGGTACTTTGCCGATAGTAAGAGCAACCGGTGGGCTTGATGATACTATAGAAAATTATGATAAGCAAAAAGACAAAGGAAATGGATTTAAATTTCTTTTCGCAACACCTGATGCACTTTATCATACAATCAAATGGGCAGTTCAAACATACTATAATGAGAGAGATGATTTTAAAATGATGCAACTAAGAGCCATGAGAGAGCATTTTAGTTGGATGGATGCTGCAAGTAAATATGAGGATATTTATAAATCTTTATATTATCCTAAAAAAATACAAAGGTATAAGTAAATGCAAACATATTATGATATTTCAAGATTTAGCGAGATGGATATATACCTTTTTAAAGAGGGCACTCATACAAAACTTTATGAAAAATTTGGCTCACATTTTATGCAAAGAGATGGAAAAGATGGAGTTTATTTTGCTCTTTGGGCGCCAAATGCAAAGAGTGTCAGCGTTGTAGCTGATTTTAATGGATACGAACCAAATGCAAATATTTTACATTTAAGAGGGGATAACTCAGGTATTTGGGAAGGATTTATAGACGATGTGAGCGAGGGAATAACATATAAGTATCATATAGTCTCCAATATTGATAATGTGGTAAATATAAAAACTGATCCTTATGGATTTTACTGTGAAAAACCTCCTAAGTCTGCTTCTGTAACTTATAATATAGAGGGATTTAATTGGCAAGATGAAGAGTGGATGCACCATAGAGATAAAGTCAATGCTTATGATAAACCTGTAAGCATATATGAACTTCATTTAGGTTCTTGGAAAAGAAAAGTTGAAGAAAAAAACAGAGTTTTAACTTATGAAGAAGCTGCTGTTGAATTAAGCACTTATCTAAAAGAGATGAATTATACTCATTTGGAGCTTATGCCAATTACGGAGTATCCTTTTGAAGGTTCTTGGGGGTATCAAGTTACCGGTTATTTTGCTCCTACTGCGAGGTATGGGACACCTAAAGAATTTATGAAGTTTGTGGAGATTTTGCATCAAAACGGTATAGGAATTATACTCGATTGGGTGCCGTCACATTTTGTAACAGACGGGCATGGGCTTATGACATTTGACGGGACTTGTCTTTACGAGCATAAAGACCCAAGATTAGGTTATCATCCTGAGTGGGGAAGTGCTATATTTAATTATGGACGAAATGAAGTAAGAGCATTTTTGATAAGCAGTGCATCTTTTTGGTTTGAAAAGTATCATATAGACGGTATCAGAGTTGATGCGGTTGCTAGCATGCTTTATTTGAATTATGCTAGAAAAGATGGCGAATGGTTGCCAAATAAATATGGAGGCAATGAAAATCTTGAAGCAATAGAGTTTTTAAAGCAGTTAAATACCTCTGTTTACAGCGAATTTAAAGATATTTTGATGATAGCCGAAGAGTCAACAGCTTATCCGAAAGTAACAAAATCTGTAAATGACGGTGGACTTGGTTTTGGCTTCAAATGGAACATGGGTTGGATGCATGATACATTAAAATATTTTTCGCTTGACCCTATATACAGGCAACATCATCAAGAACAGTTAACATTTAGCATCTGGTATGCATTTGATGAAAATTTCATGCTTCCTCTAAGCCATGATGAGGTGGTGCA
>WFMT01000091.1 GCA_015488975.1 Campylobacteraceae bacterium
CGCTGAGAATGCCCTTGCGTATAAGCATCACGAATCTCTGTAGCAGTAATAAGAGGAGTAATTTCTTTTATATCATATTTTTTTAAAATCATCTATCTTTATGTCTTTTTTCTAGTTGGTATATTTTAACTAAAAAAATTATACCCCTCCCCGCTCAAAAGTTAGCTTAAATTATTGTTTTAAGGTTTACTTTTGGTGAATATCATACCCACTTCTAAATAGCAATACTTAAATATAAACATCACTATTTTCTAGTGGTTGTGGCAATGGTTTGGAAAAGAAATAGCCTTGTGCATACTCTACACCCATCTCTTTTAAACGCAATGCCATCTCTTTTGTTTCAACATATTCAGCCACATTGAGCATATTCAATCCAGATGTGAAGCTGTGAATTGTTTTTGCAATATGTGACTTTCTAGGATCGGATATAATCTCTTTTGTGATAGAAGCATCAATTTTTATAATGTCAACATCCAAATCTGATAAATACGCAAAGTTTGAGTACCCTGTTCCGAAGTCATCTATGAGAATTTTGGAACCATAACTATGTATTTTTGCAATAAAATCATCAATACGACTATCATCAACTGCAACTAACTCTGTTTCAAGCAGCTCAATATCTATTCTTTTTGCTGTCTCTTTATCTGCATCAAAAAGTTTAAAAAGAGTATGGATGATGTTTTCATTTATTATATCTTTCATGGAAAAGTTGATGGAAAATCGCTGCATAGGGTGTGCTTTTGCCACATCAATTGTCTTTGTAATCATAACTTCAGTAATATCATAGTAGTAATGAGTCTTGCTTACTATATCTAAAAAAGTAACAGGAGAAAGAACTTCCCCAGAAGGCAAAATCAACCGTACAAGTGCCTCGTACTTTTCAATTTTCATGGTTTGTAGATTGACTATACCTTGAAAATAGGGGACAATTCTATCTTCTTTAAGAGCGGATTTAACTATATTGATAATTTCAATATTTTTTTGCCATTCTTTTTTAATGCTTAGATTCTCTTCATATTTGACTACTCGCTTGTTTATATCTTCTTTTAAAGCTTTAAGTGCCACATCTGCATTCTCAAGTAAAGGGGCGATACTGTTTATTGCAACGCGTACAGAAAGATTTGTAAGAATGTTATCTATTTTAAAATTTTGATTTCTAGTAGACTTTTCCAAATTTGTGCCAATTTGCATAAGCTTATCAACTGTTTTGTTTGTAAAAAGGATTGCAAATTCATCTCCACCAATTCTATATATAGTTGCATTAGTGATTTTATGAAAGAATTGATGTAAAAAATGTGTAAATTCTATAAGAACTTTGTTTCCAAAGGTATTTCCATATATATCATTAACCTCTTTAAATGCACTAATATCCACTAACATTATGATTGCATTATTTTGAGATACAGATATATCTTGAGTTAAAGCATTTCTGTTGTGAAGTCCTGTCATTTCATCATGGCTTAATGAATCTTCCATTCTTTGTAACATTGTATTTATCTCATTATAAAGTGTGCCAAATTCATTTTCTTTTTTTGTTTTAACTCTATTTCGTAAAAAATTTTCATCTTTGATATTTTCTAAAAATTTTACTAAGACAAGTATGGGGGAGGTGAACCTATTTGCTTGATATCTCGATAAGATGTAAGCTAAAAACGGTATAACCATAAGCATCAGAACGAGAAAAGGCACACTTCTTGAAAATATATCTTTTATAGTCTGTGTTTTAAAAACAAATTTTGCATATGCAAGAAAAGTTCCTTTATAAAACAACTTATTGTAAAATTGCAATTTCCCATTTTTAATTCTAACATTTCCAAACATGTTTTTGTTAAATTTCTCACTCTTGTGCGTTTCATTATCTTTAGAATATTCAAACAGTGTTTTTCCATCTGCTCTATAGAGCACAACCTCATGTAACTTTGAAAAAGAGCTTAGTTGTGTTGTCACATCGCTTGCTATTGATATGTCATTTTCGTAAATAATTTTAGCAACATTTTGATCTATAATCTGACTGATTGTCTGTGCCAAAGAGATATCTCTCTTTTGCTCATTATCCATATATGCTTTAATAAAAATTGCATACCCAACTACTGTGGTTATCATCACAGTAAAGAGTATCATATTTAGTAACTCTTGTCTAATGGAATGTTTATAGTTTTTTAGCATTTGAAATTCTTTTTACTCTTTTTTGGATGGATTAATAACAGAAAGCTTCTCATCATTAGCCCATTCTAGCCATGATCCCTCATATACTACAGTTTTATACCCAAGTTTTTGCATCAACAGATCATCTAATGCAGCATCAGCACCATCTTGACAATATATAATTATATTTTTGTTTTTAGGCAATGATTTATAAACATTTTTAAGTTCTTTAAAATTTTTAAGCCTATTTCCTCCATCTGCTACCTTATAATTGTTTGACCCACTAAATAGTTTAGCAGTTGGAATATGACCATATCTTTTAGCAACTGAAGTCTTGCCCATATACATATCTTTTGACCTACCATCCAAGATAGGTTCTTTGTTTTGTATTGCTATCAAAACATCTAATTTTGTTGCAATCATTTCATTATTAACTCTCGGGATAAATTCTGTTGCTGTTCTTTTTGGAATTTTTTTAGATATTGGCAGATTATTTTTTATATAATCACCATATCCATATCTTAATAGACTCTCATTCTTATGTCCAAGAACCTTAAATACCCATACGGCTCTGGCAGCCCAACAAAATTGTCCATTATCATATACGACAACCTTTGTATCTAAATCAATTCCGGCATTGGAAAAAAGCTTTTTAAGGTATGCTAATTTTGGTAGTCTGAGTGTTTTTTGAGTAAAAAAATCTTTCATAACAGGCATATTTACAGCACCTTTAATATGCCCTTTTTTATATGCCTTTTCTTTTCTTACATCTATAATAATAAGATCTTTATCATTTAAATGTGTTTTTAACCAATCAACAGGGACAACAACAGGTATTTGCTCTTGTGTAGCACCCGCTATCGTACTAAAAACACCCAATAAAACAAAAAATAATAATCTTAAAAACATACATTCTCCTTTTTACTCTGCTTAAGCCATTATACCTAAATAACCCCCCCCCCTCCCCCTTAAAAGCACAAAGTTATTGTCAACAAGCTTGCTTCAAATACTAAGGCTAGGACTTCTTCTTAAATGGTTGATAAAAATGAAGGCAAAGGTGCAAAATTTATCATATCAATACCTAAAATTATTTAATACTTGATATAATTGTAAAAACTATCAAAAAGACTAAGAAATGAACCTAACACACCTTGATGAAAACCAAAGACCAAAAATGGTCGATGTAAGTGACAAAAACCAAA
>WFMT01000092.1 GCA_015488975.1 Campylobacteraceae bacterium
ACCATGCTTTGATAAAACTATTTGCCAAACCTGATTTCTTCTTATGCGAAATGTTGCAGCTGATGATAAAAGATAAAATTCCCACATTTTATAAAATCTCTCATTATAATGACCTTTTATATCAGGCCAATATTTTTTAAAATTATTATACCAGGACATCAAGGTGTGATCATAATTTATTCCAAAATTGTGCCAATCCTCAATAACAAATAAATTTTCAACAGATTTTGAAATTTGTGTAGCAGAAGGGAGCATTGAATTTGGAAAAATATATTTATCTATCCAAGGATCTGTTGCTGTTGTGCTAACATTGCATCCTATAGTATGTAGCAAAAAAAGACCATCATCTTTAAGATTTTTATTGACAACTTCCATATAAGTTTTATAATTTTTATATCCAACATGTTCAAACATTCCAACAGATACAATATGATCAAACTTTTCATCAATATCTCTGTAATCTTGTAATCTATATTCTATTGATAAATCACCTTTTGATCTATTTCCATAATCAACTTGTTTTTTAGATACGGAAATTCCTACGCAGTTTGCTTGATATTTTTCTGCCGCATATCTTATGAAACTTCCCCATCCGCAGCCTATATCCAAAACATTGTCACCTTTTTTAAGTCCTATTTTTCTACATATCATTTCCAATTTATTTTCTTGAGCTTCATCGAGATTGGATGCTGGTGGAATATCTTGAAAACCATCCCAGTATCCACAGGTATAAACCATCCTTTTATCAAGCATTTTTGAATATAAATCATTGCCAATATCATAATGTACTTCTCCGACTTTGAATGCTTTTTCCCCTATTTGAGGATTAAACAAAGCAGATTTAAGATAATAAAATAATAAAATAGGAGATTTTAGCTCTTCGTCTAAGTAAGCATTTAGAATTTTTGCAAAAAATTGATCCAGTTTTTCTGCACTCCACCATCCATCCATATATGCTTCCCCAAAAGCGATAGTACCACCAAGCAAAGTGCGTTCGTATAGCTTGTCGTTATATACTTGAATATCCCAAGGCTTATCTCCATTTACTTTAACATCAGCTTTTTTCAGTAATGAGATAGCTCTTTCTTTAAAAGATAACATGGCGTTTTTACTCCTTTTTAATATTTTTTAATATTTTATAATATAAAATTCTTTTTATATGTTAGTCAACTAACTAATCTTATGCACTTTTTCTCGAAAAGTACTACTTTTCGTAAAGCTTCAAAGGGTTGTAGGGACTTTAATCCATGCCACTATAGCGAGCTTTGCTTATTATAGTGTGTAAGGTCAGTTAATACAATAAAATAATTAATTTTATAACAACCTTTTTAATAAATAGGAAATATGTGTAATTTCAGTCGTATTATAATATAACAACTATGATGAAGTCAACATATGATACAAATAAGCATTCAGTCAGTCTGTTTGCTGCAATATTATATGTGGTACTCAAACTATCCACCAATCGTGGCGGTTATAAGAGCATCTCTTTAGATGCGCAACAGTTTACTAAAATAATAATAAATATTTAAGTATAGGAGAGTATAATTCAATTACAAAATTTTATACTACTGCCACTGTTACCGGGGGTGCTGAAACATAGCTGAGATAATACCCTAATAACCTGATCCGGGTAATGCCGGCGTAGGAAGGAGACAAAATGAATTCACAAAGTTTTACAAATTTAAGAAATGTTGATGCGAGTCTTACAGAGAATTTTCCAAGTTCACAAAAAGTTTTTGTAAAAGGCTCAAGGGATGATATAAAAGTTCCTTTTAGGAAGATAACTCTAAGTCCGACACAAAAAAGTGATGGAAATACAGAAGAAAATCCACCATTATATGTTTATGATACGATGGGAGCCTATGTTGATCCTGAAAAAGAGATAAATCTTTGCAAAGGTATAGAAGATATACGAACTAAATGGATTGAACAAAGAGAAGATAGTGAAATATTAAATGATTTTAGCTCAGTTTATTTTCATAAGAGACTTGAAGATGATGAGTTAAAGGATATCAGATTTCCAAATATTAAAAAACCTAGACGAGCCAAAAAAGGAAAAAATATTACTCAAATGCATTATGCAAGAAAGGGTATTATTACTCCTGAAATGGAATATGTAGCTATTAGAGAAAATCAAAAGCTTGATGCTTACAAAGATAATGAAATGCTTTTAAAGCAGCACAAAGGTGAGAATTTTGGGGTAAAAATGCCAGAAACTTATACTCCTGAATTTGTAAGAGATGAGATAGCTTCAGGACGGGCTGTTTTGCCAGCAAATATTAATCATCCTGAAATTGAACCTATGATAATAGGTAGAAATTTTATGGTTAAAATAAATGCCAATATAGGAAACTCTGCAACAACTTCATCCATAGAAGAAGAGGTTGAAAAAATGATATGGTCAACTAGATGGGGTGGAGATACGGTAATGGATCTTTCAACGGGAAAAAATATACACGAAACAAGAGAATGGATTATAAGAAATTCTCCAGTTCCAATAGGTACTGTTCCTATATATCAAGCACTTGAGAAAGTAAATGGTATAGCAGAAAATCTCACTTGGGAAGTTTTCAGAGATACTCTTATCGAGCAGGCAGAACAAGGTGTTGACTACTTTACTATACATGCAGGAGTGAGATTAAAATATGTTCCTATGACTGCAAAAAGGCTTACAGGTATCGTCTCAAGAGGAGGCTCTATCATGGCAAAATGGTGTCTGTTTCATCATAAAGAAAGTTTTTTATATGAGCATTTTGAAGATATTTGCGAAATTATGAAAGTTTATGATGTGGCTTTTTCTTTAGGCGATGGCTTGAGACCTGGTTCAATTTACGATGCAAACGATGAAGCTCAATTTGCCGAACTTGAAACTTTAGGAGAACTTACTAAAATCGCATGGAAGCATGATGTGCAAGTGATGATAGAAGGACCAGGTCATGTACCTATGCATTTGATAAAAGAAAATATGACAAAAGAGTTACAAGAGTGTTTTGAGGCTCCTTTTTATACTTTAGGACCGTTAACAACCGATATAGCTCCGGGATATGATCATATAACTTCAGCTATAGGGGCAGCTCAGATTGGATGGTATGGTACTTCAATGCTATGCTATGTAACACCAAAAGAACATCTTGGACTTCCAAATAAAGAAGATGTAAGAGAGGGTATTGTAACTTACAAGATTGCAGCTCATGCGGCTGATCTTGCCAAAGGATATGCAGGAGCTCAGATAAGAGATAATGCTATGAGTAAGGCAAGGTTTGAATTTCGTTGGTATGATCAGTTTAATATAGGATTTGACCCAGATAGAGCCAGAGAATTTCATGATAAAACTCTTCCGAGAGAAAGTGCAAAAGTAGCTCATTTTTGTTCAATGTGCGGGCCTAAATTTTGTTCTATGAAAATAACAGAAGATGTTAGAGAATATGCCAAACAAAAAGAAATTGATGAAAAAGAAGCAATACAAGAAGGCTTAAGAGAACAAGCCAGGCATTTCAAAGAATCTGGAGCGAAAATATATACTTAAGAAGATAAAAAAAGTTTTTTATAGCACTCTATTTTTTTACTAAAAATAGGAGTGCTGTTTTTATACTTTATGTAATCTTTTCCAAATTTTTTATATGCCTCGGCTTCTTCAAATATCAACACCATAATAAGTATAAATATCATCTCAGATGGAGCTATAAAGATTATAAAAGTAGGAGAACCTATAATCATGGCCAAACTAAGGGGTATGAAGGATAATCCAAAAAGCATAGGATGTCTAAAACATTTAAATATACCAGTTGTTACCAATTTATTAGTCTCAAGTCTTGGTATATTGCCAACTCTGCCTTTTTTCTTGAGTTCTCTTCCTCCTATTTTTGCAGCATGGAATGATAATTTCATCAATACGATACCTATAATAAATGTTATTATATGAAAAATTATATTAAAAAATATACTCCTAAAATATATTAAATCAAATTTTATACCAAAGTATATTCCTCCAATTAGTATAAAAATCCAAAGCACCACTCTTGTGACAACCGAAGGAGTTGTTTTTAAATCCATTGTTTTCCCTTTGTAAATGACATATTAATATAAAATTTATTATTACAATAGTATAATTTTCGTTAATTTATAATAAAAGGATAATTAAATGTTTTCTGGAAAAAAAATTGCTATGTTAGAAGAAGAAATAAGAAAACTAAAAAATGAGAATCGTAGCTTAAAAGATGAGATGGAAGCTCAAAGAAGTAACTTTCGAGCCGATAGTACTTCTGATAAAATAGAAACTAATAATGAAGATAAAGCAAAAATCAAAATGTTAGATATTCTTATAAAAAGTTATGATAGTGGAGTTAATTTTTTGCAAGGAACTATAGAAGAAAATTTAATGATGCTCGAGAGGGTTAATAAGTTAAATGAAGAAAATACTGACGCTATGGATGAGATAGATACTAAAACCGATACAGTAGTAAACTCTATGCAAAAGATAGAAGAGGTTACAGGTAATTTACAAGATGATTCAACTGCTCTGAATGAACATGTAAATTCTATATCGGATATCATAAATTTGATAAAAGATATAAGTGATCAAACGAATTTACTTGCTTTAAATGCAGCTATTGAGGCAGCAAGAGCAGGTGAACATGGTAGAGGATTTGCTGTAGTTGCAGATGAAGTTAGAAAATTAGCTGAGAGAACACAAAAAGCCACTCAGGAAGTTGAGATAAATATAAGTACATTAAAACAAAGTACATCTACTATCTTGTCAGCTACTGAAACATTTAAGGAAGAAGTTCAAAATGGCACTAAAGTTTTGGGTGATTTTAAAAGTAGTGCAGATAGAGCAAGAGAAAATTCATCCGGTATTAAAAATATGACTATTAATGTAGAAAGAGAATTAAATATTAGCAATGGAAAGATTGACCATATAAAATTAAAATTACAAAGTTACAAATCTATTATAGAAAATAAAAAGATAGATATTATTGATGAAAACTCCTGTAGATTTGGAAAATGGTTTAATTCTGAAGTAAAAAAATTACTTTCTAAAAATCAGCAAGCATTAAATACTATAAATCAAGAACATAGTCAAATTCACCAAATATTAAAACAAGTTTTAAATGAATATTTTGATAGTCATAATTTTGATACTGTTTTAAAAGATATAGAAAAAGTTGAACACTATAGTGATGAATCCTTTGAAATACTTCTTGGTGCCATGAAAAATAC
>WFMT01000093.1 GCA_015488975.1 Campylobacteraceae bacterium
CAAAATCATACAAGATGCTATACAAGATTTTATACAAATTAATAATCTCAGCGTTTTAAGTTCAAATGTTATATCAAAAAAAAATCATTTAAAGAAAAAATCAATTTATCAAAAAGATATTTTTTTTTATAAAAATTATAAAACTAAAAATAATTGTGAAATCGAAATAGGTTTTGGCAGTGGCAGACACTTGTTGCACATTGCCAAAAAAAATCCAAATAAAGAATTTATAGGCATAGAAATACACAAACCCTCAATAGAGCAACTTTTAAAACAGTGCAAAATTCAAGATATTACAAATATTTCCGTATTAGATTATGATGCAAGAACTTTTATGCAAATACTTAGTTCAAACAGCATAGATAAGATATATATACACTTCCCTGTTCCTTGGGATAAAAAACCTCATAGAAGAGTTATCAGTAAATCTTTTTTAGATGAATCAATTAGAGTTTTGAAAAAAAATGGTTCATTAGAGCTTAGAACTGATAGTGAAAATTATTTTAAATATTCAAAAGACTTATTTTTATCATTAAAGAAGTGTAATTTAATAATTAGAAAAAATAATAACGATGTTATATCAAGTAAATATGAAGATAGATGGAAGAAAATGGATAAAAATATTTATGATTTATATTTATTAAATGGTGAAATATCAAAAGATAAAGAAGAGTTGTGTTTTCAAGAATTTAAAAAAAAGATTAATTTCAAGAAAGTAATTAATAATTTTCAAAATAAAGTCATAAAAGAAAATGGATATTTTATACATTTTGAAAATATATATAAGATAAATGATAATTCAGGTATAATCCAACTTTCATTTGGTTCTTTTGGCAGAAGCGAACATCGATATATAGTGATTTTAAATAATATACCTGCGTATTTACCTTCATCAATAATACCAACAAAAGAAAATATTTTATCAGATCACTTAATAAAGAGGTTTATATATGAGTAATATTGTTGTAAAAGCGCAAAATTTAACCTTATCCTATAAAAAAAATGAACCTATCATAAAAAATACAAAGTTTGATGTTAATACGAAAGATTTTATTTTTATAACAGGAAGAAGTGGAAGCGGAAAGTCAACGCTACTCAAATCAATGTATGGTGTTTTACCCCCTAAAGAGGGATTTTTGAGTGTCTGCGGTGTTGAATTGAATAATATTTCCACAAAAAACAAAATCTTTTTGAGAAAACATATCGGAGTTATCTTTCAAGATTATAAATTAATTGATAACTGGACAATTGAAAAAAATGTTATGTTGCCTTTATTGATAGCTGGTTTCTCAAAAGATGTTTGTATAGCACAAGCTCATAAATTGCTAAAGCATGTAAAATTGCTACATAAGGCTGATAAGATACCATTAGAATTAAGTGGCGGAGAGCAACAAAGAGCAGCAGTTGCTAGAGCATTGGCACATAATCCTGTCTTGATATTAGCAGATGAACCAACAGGTAATCTTGATGAGTATTCAAGCTCAGTTATATGGGATCTTCTAAAAGGTGCAAATGCCCAACTAGGAACTTCTGTTATAGCAGTTACCCATAAGATACCTTCACTGTTGAGAGTAAATTATAGGCATTTGATTATAGATAAGGGAGAAATTGATGAAGTTTCTTAAATATCATATTTCTATTGTTTTACCACTTTTTTTACTATTGTTTGCTGTTGAGAGTTTTTATATGCTTAAGAGGGTTATAAACAATTATGAGCAAAAAATAAATAATGAATATTCTATTGTGATTGTTTCAAAGGTGCCATTAGATAAAAAAACAGTTGCTGATAAAATAAATAATTTATCTGAATTGAAGATTATAAATGTAAATAATGTATTAAATAATTTAAAAAATAATATTTCAGCAAATAGTTTGGAGAAAATAAAAAATAATTTTCCAATATTTTACTCAGTTAAGCTCAAATATTTACCTACTTCAAAAGAGTTGTCTTCCATGAAGATAAAACTAAAAAATATAACCGGTGTAAAATCAGTCACTACATTTAAAAAAAATTATGATAAATTTTATAATTTTTTGACTTTTAATAAAATTTTATTATTATTTTTTACTATCTTTGTATCTATCATAGTCTGGCTTCTTATTATTAAACAAGCTGAAGTTTGGATATTTGAACATAAGCAAAGATTTGAAATAATGAGTATTTTAGGTGCTCCTTTTTGGATGAAAAGTGCCATGCTTTACAGAGTGGTTATAGTAGATTCAATTATCAGCTCTGTCTTGGTCTCTTTAGTGTTTTTGTTTATTTCTACAAAATCAAAAACTATAGATCATTTAAGTGGCATAGATATACCATTTCCTCAATTCCATATTTTTGACAGTTTTATACTGTTTTGTATAGGAATATTTATATCTGTAATATCAGTTACATTTGCTATTTTGAAGTTAAATAAAGAATGAAAGCATTTTTTGTAATATTATCTTTATTCCTGCTTGTCTCATACTCTTTTTCAAGAGACAAGATTAGTAAAGATATTATTCATAATAAAAATATTTTAAGATCAAAAAAAAGAAGTGCAAATAAAATAAAAAATAAATTGGAAGATATTGCATCGACCATTATCACAAAAAAAAGAGAAATAAGCATAATAAATAATAATATTAAGCAAAGTGACTTATTTTTGGAAAATCAAAAAAAACAGTATACAAAGAAAATAAAAGAATTAAATTTTTTGCAGGGTAACATTTCTTTGCTAAATAAAACTAAAGATAAAATTAAAAAGCAAATTATACAAATTATATCAAAAGAATTATCTATTGAAATAATTGGAAATTATAAAAACAATATAAGTTTAAAAAGTATAATAAGTCAGGAAATTGTTGATTCCTTGAGTAAGATATTGAGGGATAAGTTTGACAAGATTAAACAAAAATATGATAATGTCAATAAAAAAATAGATAATGTAACAAAAAAAATAATAGATTTGAAAACATATATTAAAAAAGTACAAAACAGAAAAAAAATATTGGCAAAAAATATTGCTAAACGAATAAAAAATATTAAATATCTAAAATATCAAAAAGTATTATATGACAGGAAATTAAACAGAATATTTTATGAGCAAAATGCTATTAAAAAGACTTTAACAAAATTAAATATACTGAAGTTGAGAAAAAGATCTAAAAAACTAACAAGAGTAAAAAATAGTAATATTAATTCTCAAAAAATAAGAAAATTTGGGACATCTTATCAAAAAGGCCGAGTAGTTAGATACAGAGGCAGAAAAACTATAGCTCCATTAAAAAGTTTTTATATAAAAAGAAAATTTGGAGAATATTATGATCCTATATACAAAATAAGAATTTTTAACGAATCGGTTGTACTTAGATCTAAGATTCCAAATGCGAAAGTTAAAAATGTTTTAAATGGAAAAGTTATATTTGCCAAGTCTACTCCAATTTTGGATAATGTTGTTATAGTAGAAAATGCAGATGGTATTCATACTATATACGCACATCTCTCAAAAATTGCACCAACAGTTAGGAAGGGTATGAAAATTAGGAAAGGATATGTAATAGGCAGGATTAAAAATGAGTTAACTTTTGAGGTTACACAAAAAAATAATCATATTAATCCGTTGAAATTGATTAGGTTTTAAATAAAATTTTAGTAAAATAATACCATATAAGGTAAGGTTTAATATAGGAGATAAAATGGGACAAAGAGTCTTGGTGAAATTTTCAGGAGAAGCTCTTGCAACGGAGAATGGTTTTGGCATTGATACTGCAATTTTAAAGTTTATTGCAAAAGAGATTAAAGATTTGGTAGAGCATGGTGTTGAAGTAGGCATCGTTGTAGGTGGCGGGAATATTATAAGAGGTGTAAGTGCGGCACAAGACGGCATTATAAAAAGAACTAGCGGTGATTATATGGGTATGCTTGCTACTGTCATAAACGCAGTTGCCATACAAGAAGCACTGGAATATATGGGGTTGGAGGTAAGGCTTCAAAG
>WFMT01000094.1 GCA_015488975.1 Campylobacteraceae bacterium
ATAAAAGATATAGCAAAAGATTTGGAAACTATCAAAAAGATTTTATCATCCAAAATGGATAAAAGGTGGCTCAATGTTAAAGAGTTATCTCAATATCTTGGCTACTCTAAAGATAGGATTTATAAATTAAAGGATAATGTTTTTATAGAAAATATTCATTTTTATAAAAAAACTGGTAAAATACTATTTGATAGAGTTGCGATTGATGATTGGGTGGTCGGAAAGGAAACCGATGAAATTAACAACTCGCAACGGCAAATTGTGGATAACATTTTATCATCAATCAAAAAGATATAGAAAATCTCTAAATCTTGATGATACAAAAGCAAACCGCAAACTTGCCATAAATAAAATAATGCCTGAAATTCAATATAAGTTAAATACAGGTGAGTTCTTTAACAATGAGAAACAGAATGTGCCTACTGTGGGGGAGTATATGCCAATTAGCTTTGAATTACACTCTCAAAGTAGAAGAGAGTTAACTCAAAAAGGTTATGACAGTATTTATAATATACATATAAAACCATATTTTGAGAAGAGAAAAATAGATAGTATAAAGCCATCTGATATTATAAGGTGGCAAAATTCTCTATTGAAAAAACTCTCTCCAAAAAGAGTTCGCTCAATTAGGTCTGTTTTCAATACAATGTATATGGATGCGATCAATGATGAAATCATCGAGAAAAATCCATTTAACAAGGCACCTGCACCAAAAAAAGGTAATACTGCTGAAAAAATCCCTTTTACTATGGAAGAGATGTTTTCTATCATTAAAACCGCACCTCGTAAAATAAGAGCATTTTTTGCCATTGGTTTTTTAACGGGTATGAGAACTGGTGAAATTGTTGCTCTCAAATGGGAACATATAGACTTTGATAAAAAAATTATCAAGGTGAGAAAAGCTAGGCGTGGAGGTATTGAATCAGATCCAAAAACAAGTAATTCAATTAGGGATGTACTTATCCTTGATCCACTAATGTCATATTTATTGGAGCATAAAAGGATGATGAAAAATAAGTCAGATTATCTTTTTGTCAATAAATATAAAGATCCTTATTATTCATCAAGCAAGATTAGTTATAGTTATTGGAAGCCGACACTTGAAAAACTAAATTTGCCTTATAGAAAAATGTATCTTATGAGGCATACTTTTATTAGTTTGATGATTAGTAATGGTGAAGATATATTGTGGGTATCAAGAAATGTCGGTCATAAAGATGTATCTATCACTTTTAAAGAGTATGCTAGATATATTGATGATGGCAAGAAGCAAAGAGCAATATTTTTAAAAGAGGCAGCTTGACACTTTTGGGCACAATTTGGGCACGGTAGCATTTTTGAATTCTTGAAATACTGTAATTTAGGGGTTTAAAGCATAATGGCCGGGAGAGGGGGATTCGAACCCCCGGAGGTGTTACCCTCACCGGTTTTCAAGACCGGCACATTCAACCGCTCTGACATCTCCCGAGAATAATATCTTATAAAGTGGAGGCGACACCCGGATTTGAACCGGGGATCAGAGCTTTGCAGGCTCCTGCCTTAGCCACTTGGCTATGTCGCCCTGATATCCAAAAAAGTGGTGCCCGGGGCCGGACTTGAACCGGCACGATCGCAATGACCGAGGGATTTTAAGTCCCTTGTGTCTACCAATTCCACCACCCGGGCAAAAATTTGTAAAAGCGAAGCTTTTAAAATGACAACTGCTTGTCATTTGGCAAATTTTTGGACATTTTGTTATGCAAACTTGCATCAAAATGTCTGGGTACCTTGAAGCAAATTTTAATTTGCGGTTACATTTTGGAACAAAATGACATCAAATCAAATAACTCCGCACTTACATTAAGCAAAACACAAATAAAGTAAATCAAAATTACAAAATCTTTTAATTTTTATCATTTGAGCTTTTAAATGGAGCGGGAAACGAGGTTCGAACTCGCGACCCCGACCTTGGCAAGGTCGTGCTCTACCACTGAGCTATTCCCGCAATTTAAGAGACGAAATTATATCTAAAAAAAAGCTAAAAGTAAAGTAATCTTGGCTATAATTTTGAAAATTTATCTTATAAAGGAATATACATGAGAAGTGATGAAGTTAAAAAGGGATTTGAGCGAGCACCACATAGAAGCCTTTTTAGAGCTACAGGATTAAAAAATGAAGATTTTGACAAACCTTTTATTGGAGTGGCGAACTCATTTATTGAGATAATTCCAGGACACTTTTTTTTAGACAAGTATGCAAAAATTATAAAAGATGAAATCAGAAGCAACGGTTGTGTGCCGTTTGAATTTAATACCATTGGTGTCGATGACGGTATCGCAATGGGGCATGAAGGTATGTTATATTCTCTTCCGAGCCGTGAAATAATAGCAAATTCAATAGAGACTGTTATGAATGCGCATATGCTCGATGCTATGATTTGTATACCTAATTGTGACAAGATAACTCCAGGAATGGTTATGGGAGCTTTAAGAGTTAATGTCCCAACTGTATTTGTTACAGGTGGCCCGATGAAGGCAGGAGAGCTTAAAGATGGGACTTCTATCGATTTGTCAACTGTTTTTGAAGGAGTGGGAAAAGTCGAAAGTGGGGAAATAACCGAAGAGAGATTGGTAGAACTTGAGTGTGCGGCATGCCCTGGAGGCGGAAGTTGTAGTGGTATGTTTACTGCTAACAGTATGAACACTTTACTTGAAGCTATGGGAATTGCTTTAAAAGGCAATGGAACTGTTTTAGCTCTTACTCCCGAGA
>WFMT01000095.1 GCA_015488975.1 Campylobacteraceae bacterium
ATTGCTAAAACAGATATTGCAAAACAAGTTGAATTTGACGAGACATTAAATTATTCTGAAGATTTAAAATTTATAAAAAATATGCAAGTGTTTGGAAATTTCTTCTTTTTCCATACCAAACAAGTAGCAACTTCCAATAGAAGGTTTAAGAAAGAAGGTTATTTTAAAACATTTCTTCTTTGGAATATTCAAGCTCTAACACCAGAATCATTCAAGAAAAATAGATCTTATAATACAATTAGATAGAATGAATTTACATGTGGTTGATCAGTTTATCAATTTTTTAATACAATATAAAGATTTTGTATATATCATACTATTTTTAGGCTCAATGTTTGAAACTATCATAGGTTTTTCATTTTTTGTGTATGGTGAAATCTTTTTTCTCTGTGGAGGCATACTCTCTGGTATGGGTGTTATAAATATTTGGTTACTCATACCTGTCTTATATATTGGAGGTATTTTAGGGGATACAATTAGCTATTTACTGGGGAAAAGATATGGTATTATTTTGTTTATAGGACTTAGAAAAACAAGATTTGTAAATAAATTTATAAATAAAAAAAATTATCGCAAAGGTGTTAAATTTTTTAAAAAATATGGTGCCCTTAGTGTATTTTTTGGAAGATTGCTTGGACCGCTTTCTTGGATAACACCATTTATAGTGGGCACATATAAGCTTAAATATAGGAAATTCTTACTTTATGATATTGCTGGAGTTATCATAGGCATAGGTCAATTTATATTGGTTGGATATTTTTTTGGAAAGCATTTTCATAAAATTTTAAATATATTTTATACTTATATCATTGTGATGATATTTATATTTGTATGTATTGTATTTATATATTACTATTTGAAAAAGAAAAAAATTTTATCACAAATAAAAATTTATCTAAAAGAAGAAAAAAAGAAAGCTATATATCTTATGGTAAAACATTCTATTGTTTTTTCTATAGCACTCATCATCATATATCTTATATTTTTATTGTTTATCTTTTTTATAGATCCTCCAATCCAACAATATAATTTTCCCAAATCATACAACATATCACAACTAACTAATATAAAAAGCTGTAAACAATACAAACTCTACTATGACTCTAAAAAAAACTATATTATTCAGCCTATCAATATTATAATAGCAACAAAACAAAAGATTGGAAAAATACTCAATAAAAACTGGATAAAAAATGAAATCTTTATGCAAAATCAAATTTCATTTGCAAGATATGTTCAATTGCTACAAGATAAGTCTCCCCCAATTAGTTCTCTTTATTTTATGAATCTTCCCCAAAATTTAGCTTTTCAGTATAAATCTAAATATATATCAAAAAGGGAGCATATAAGGATTTGGAATTTTATGAATAAAAAGAAAAAACTTCACCGTTATTATGCTTCAATCTCTTATGATAATGGATACAAGTTTAGTTTTTATAATTATTTTATAACGCCCACCCATGAAATAAGCGAGGATATAGATAAAAGTAGAGATTTTTTTTATCACTACATAATGAACCGTAAAGATTTACATTTTAAATGTAAGTATATACAGACAAAATGCATTATAAAAGATATATCAGGGGATAATGAGCCAAGTGAAGAACAACAGTATTATACTGACGGTAAGATATTGTACTGTCAAGATTATAAGCGGTTATGAATATTTATTTACATCTGGCTCACCTGGCTCAATTTTACCAAATTTAGCAATTTTCATAGTTCTTTCTAACAATACAGTATATATAGGCCTGACACCAAGCATACTTGCTACGATACTTGCCAATATAGAAGTTATTATCAAAGGAAGGACCAGTGTATAGCTGTGGGTCAATTCTAAGATAAGCATAATACCTGTTAAAGGTGCTCTAACTGTTGCACTAAAAAGTGCAGACATTCCAACAATAGCAAAGATATAAGAATCAACCGGATAGTGAGGTATCATTAAATTTATTATAATTCCAAACCCTAATCCAAAAAGAGTTCCAAGTGCCAACATAGGTGCAAATATACCGCCTGGGGCACTGGTGCCATAAGAGAGCATAGTCATAAAAAATCGAGCACAAAGCAACAACAATATAATATACAAGGAAAAATTACCATGAAGCATTTGATGAATAACTCCAAATCCTTCACCTACACTATCTGGCCATATCCACAATAAAAATCCAACAAATGCCCCTATAAAAATACTGGCTATATGAAAAGAAGCTCCTTTTATAGCAATAAAAAGATCTGCAAATTTTATCAATAAAATATTAAATACATATCCAAAAAAGCCATACAAAACACCAAGTATTACAAATATCCACAATTCCCCAGTAGTAGGAGAAGGAAGATAGTGTACCGGGATAGAAATATAATCACCCAATATCATATGCAAAACTATTACACTAACCAAAGATGCCACTACAACAGCATGCACAGAAGCATTTGTATATCTAAACTGCTTCCTCATCTCTTCCAAAACAAAAAACATACCGGCTATCGGTGCATTAAAAGCAACAGCAAGACCCGCTCCGGCTCCGGCTGATATCAATATCTTAACATCGTTATTATCCAGTTTTGTATATTTAGCAACAAGATGCCCCAGTGCTCCACCCATTTGGATAGTAGGACCCTCTCTTCCCATTACCATTCCACCGCCCAAAGACAAAATACCGCCAAAAAACTTTATAAACAAAACTCTGATAGACCTCATCTTTCGCTTATCTTCCAAGATTCCCTCTATCTCCTGAACACCGCTACCCCCGGCTTCAGGGGCAAACCTGCGTACTGAATGTATAGCGATATAAATCATAATAGTAGAAGTTACCACATAAGGAATCCACATATAACTTGTATCATACATCCACCAATCTTTAATCCACTGAGCCTTAGAGTGAACTATAAAATCTATAGACATATGAAAAACAGAACCCACTATACCTATAAATACACCTACAACTGCCGCTAAAGCTATTATTAAAATAAATTTATAATTCTCATTTTTTCCCATAAGTTATTATATCCCATTATTGATAAAAATTACATAAATATAAAAATGATTTAAGTTTTTTCTAAATTATATCAAATTAAATTCCTAAATATGCCTCTTTGATCCTATCATCATCTATCAAGTCACAAGATTTTCCACTCATCACAATTTTTCCATTTTCCAATACATAAGCTCTGTCACTTGTACTAAGAGCAAGATAAGCATTTTGTTCTATCAAAAAAATTGTTGTACCTTTTTTTCTAAGCTCTTGCAAAACTTCAAAGATATCTTCAACTATGATTGGCGCAAGTCCCATGCTTGGCTCATCCAAAAGCAATAGATTTGGACTACTCATTAAAGCTCTTCCAATAGAGAGCATTTGTTGTTGTCCGCCTGAGAGTGTTCCGGCGTATTGCTTTCTTTTTTCTCTTAAGACAGGAAAAAGTTTGTAAATATACTCAAGATCACTTTTTATCTTTTTATCTTTTCTTAGGTATGCGCCCATAAGTAAATTATCTTCTATATTTAAAATATTAAAAAGACCTCTACCTTCTGGAACTTGAGCTATTCCGATTTTTACTCTTTGCATGGAATTACTTTTAGAGATATCTTTCCCCCCAAAAAAAATTCTTCCATATTGTTGATTTTGTAAAGAACTTAATACTTTAAGCAAAGTAGTTTTTCCTGCACCATTTGCACCAATTAGTGCTACTATCTCACCTTTTTTAATTTCCAAATTTATATCTTTTAAAACTTTTATTTCACCATAACTAAAATCAAGATTTTCAATTTTTAACATATTTAGTACCCAGATATGCTTTTATAACATCTTCATTGTTTGCTATTTCCAAAGGTGTACCATTAGCTAATTTTCTACCAAAATTTACAACCGTAACTTCGTCTGAAACTTGCATAACCATTTTCATATCATGCTCAACAAGTATCACACTTAACCCATCTTTTGCAATCTCTTTAATGATTTGAGATACTCCAGCTGTCTCTTTGGGATTTAATCCAGCCATAGGTTCATCAAAAAGTATAAGTCTTGGCTTTGTAGATAATGCTCTTATTATCTCTATTTTTTTTAAAACACCATAAGAAAGGGAACCAGCTTTACGGTATATAATTTCTTCAAGATTGAATATTTTAAGATATTTTATTGCCTCATATTCATATTTTTGTTCATTTTCTGTTATTTTTTTAGATCTTATGGAAGATAAAAATATATTTTTACTCATAAAACGGTTAAAACTCAACATTATATTTTCCAAAACTGTTAGGTTTTCACATATTTCTAAATGTTGAAAAGTTCTACAAACCCCTTTATGCACAAGTTTGTGCATAGGCATATTTGTTATATTTTCTCTTATTCCGTGAATCATATCTTTTATATCATCATTATTTGGAGGCAAATCTGCCAAATCACCTTTTTGAAGATATATCTCGCCTCTTGTCACTTTATATATTCCTGTTATCATATTGACCAATGTTGTTTTTCCTGCACCATTTGGACCTATAATAGAGTGGATAGTTCCTTTTTTTACATTAAAACTAAGATCATCTACTGCATTTATGCCTCCAAACTTTTTACTAAGCTCTCTAACTATCAGCATGAATTGCCTTATTAAATCTATCGAATAAAGAGATAATTCCTTTTGGCATAAAAATCATAACAAATATAATAATAGCTCCATAAACAAGAGTCTCATAATCTTCAAAAGATGTAAGTACCTGAGGCAATACAGTCAAAAATACTGCTCCTATCAAAGCTCCATAAATTCTGCCAATCCCACCAAAAACAACCATAACAACAAGTTCTATGGATCTGTTAAAACTAGCTTCGCCTGGAGAAATAAACCCTGAAAAAAATGCATACATACTACTAGCAACAACAGCCACAATAACTGAAATCACAAAAACATAGCTTTTATATTTTGCAACATCTGCTCCTACGCTACTTACAGCTTGATCAGAATCGCGAATCCCTCTCATAATCCTTCCAAAAGGGGAATTTATAATATTTTTAAATACTGCGACTAACAAAACAAGGAAAACTGCACTAAATATATACCATTTGAGATTAGGGTCAATCACATAGCCGAACACTGAAAACGATCCAACACCAATGCCATCAGGTCCACCTGTAATATTTGCTTGGGCATTTAAAGTAATATATATAATAATTCCTACCCCAAGAGTCGCCATTGCAAGGTAGTGCCCTTGTAGTTTTAAGATAGGCTTTGATATGACATAGGCAAATATTGCCATAAATACAACACTGATAAATAAACTAAGCAGAGCAGGAAAAGCATAATTTGTAGTTAAAATCACAGTTATATAAGCCCCAAGAGCCGCAAGTCCGCCATGACCTAAGCTTATCTGCCCCGCATAGCCGATAAGAAGATTTAATCCTATACAGATAATGGCATTGAGTATGCAAAGTATAGCGATTTCATAATAAAAACCATTTTTCAATAAAAAAGGAATAATTACAAGTATAGCGCTTAAGATAATTAAATCTTTTATATTTTTAAGCTTAATATTTTTCATTTTTTCATACTCTTTTTGCCTTCAAATTACTAAAAATTCCACCAGGCATAAAAAATAAAATACCAAGGAGTGCTATAAAAGCAACTGCATCTTTATATTCGGATGAAATATAGCCTGCTACTAATGATTCTAAAATCCCAAGCACCAGTCCACCAACAACAGCACCAAAAGGTTGTGAAAGTCCGCCTATAACAGCTGCACTAAAACCTTTAAGACCCAACATTATGCCTATCTCGTAATTTGTTGAAGTTATCGGAGCCAAAAGTATCCCGCCAATAGCTGCTATCATAGCTGACAAAGCAAAATTCAACATAAGAATTCTTTTTATATTTATTCCCATCAATTTTGCACTATTTACATTATCCGAAGTTGCCACCATTGCTTTACCAGTTTTTGTTTTACTAAAAAACAGATGTAAACTTATGACTATAATAATCGAGACTATTATAATAAGAAGTGACTGATAAGTCAAAACTGCCCCAAATATTTCAAAAGAACCATTTCCGACAAATGATGGCAAGGTATGAAGCTCTTTATCAAATATAACCGCAGCCAAACCTCTTAAAAAAATACTATATCCAAGAGTTAAAATAATCATAGAGATAATAGACTTTTCTTTTGAGATATCTATAAGTTTCCACAAAAGTATCCCGAGCAATGCTGTTATAGCAATAGAAAGTATAAAGGCCAAACCAAAAGGCATACCAGTTTTTAGTAAAAATACTGCTGACATGCCTCCTGCCATTACAAACTCTCCTTGAGAAAAATTTATAATACCGCTTGAATTGTATATAACAGTAAAGCCCATGCCGACAAGTGCGTATATAAAGCCTACTGTTATACCAGAAAGCAAAAGACTAAAAAGTTCGTTCACTTATTCTCTTTATTTTATAACTGACCAGTCGCCATTTTTTATGCGAAGCAAAACTAAACCGGTTTTAGTGTCCAATCCCAAATGATTTGTTTTACTCATATTTACCACCCCGTCAATACCTACAAAATTTTTAAGACTCTCAAGTCCGTCTCTTATCTTTTGAGGGTTTGTTGAGTGTTCTTTTTTTATAGCATCTACTATGGCATAAAGTGAGTCATAGGCATGTCCTCCAAAACTTGCAATATCACTATGGTAAGCATTTTTATATTCTTTTGTATAATCCATACAAACTTTTTTTAGAGGGTTAGTGCTACTTAATTTGTTTGCTACTACAACCGGAGGAGATACAAGTATAACACCGTTGGCTGCTTTACCGGCAATCTCTATATACTTTTTCGAGGCAACACCATGGGATTCAAATAGCGGATAAGGTATCTTGAGTTGTCTGTAGTTTTTTGTAACAATAGCAGGAC
>WFMT01000096.1 GCA_015488975.1 Campylobacteraceae bacterium
ATCAAAACGGTAAGGTAAAATAGTTATGATTTTACTGTATGATTGTATAAATCTTTGACTCTTATTTGTGTCACTTTCATCAACTTTTGCAAATTCGCTTCCATTTATTTCTCTTACAGTTAAGTTCAGATCTCCAACTTCACTGTATTTTAAAGTAACATTTGCTTTGCCATTTTTAAAAATTAGGTTCTTCAAAGTAACATTTGCTTTGCCATTTTTAAAAATTAGGTTCTTCCCTTTTGTTAAATTTCCATTAACACAACCATCCGATCTTTTTGTATCATTGTAATCAAGACGTGGAGAATTGCCTTGAATAGTTAAATTTTCATCATAATTTTTTGTAGGTTTGCCTTGACCGTCTAATGTTTCTATGGTTATACTAAAATCCTTCCCCGCAATTATATGTTTTGGAGTGTGCGTGATATAAAAGTTTTTAGGTCTTACAGCAAAATTATCTCTAGAGCAAAAGTAACCAGGTGTACCCCCATTATCATAAACAATACCAAAAGATACATTTTTATTGGCAGAATTGTAAACGAAGCCTTGTATAATCTTTGAAGTATTTAAAAATCGAACAGTTTTTTTATTTGTTGAAGCATTTAAAATAGCCTTTTTACATGAAGCATTGTCCCTATTAGCATCTCCTGTGTAATTAGGAGTCTTTATGATAGTGATATTAACATCACCAGTATAGGGTTTTAATGTAATTTTATCATTATCTAGAGCAAGCACATTTACTTTAAACGATTTATTTGCTATTTGTGTATAAAGTGCATTTGATGGCTTTTTTGGGTCTAATGGATCAGTATTGCCATTAAAATTTTGATGTACTACATTAAAATTACCAGGGGGTGCTCTGTAAATATTTGCACTCGTATTCATATCCACGCAGGCTTCTATCGGTAACGCATCATTAGGCGCAATTGTTATAGAGTTTGTTTGAAAAGAGGCTTTAAAGTTATAAAATTTAGATATATCTATTGAAGTTTGATTACTATTTATACCTGAAAATTCACCTTTAAGTTTAATAAAAGCTTTAGACGAATCATCATTCCAATTTTTTGCAACATTGATCTCTCCACCCTGAGTTATATTTGCACCAATTCCTAATCTCCAAGTGAAGCTTTTGGTTGAATTATTATATTCTCCAATATCATCTCCGGTTTGATCTGATATTTTTTTGTAGATATTTGATCCTATATTTTTAATTTGAATAGAATTTGAAGCATACTTAAAATCATGAGTATGAACATAAATTTGAACATTTCTAGCATCTTCTATGTTTATGTCATTTTTAGTTTTTGGCATATTTGCAATCCATAGACTAAATGTATATTCATTTGCAGGCTTTATCGTTGATCCGCTAAGAAATTGTCCATTTTTAAAAATAATATTATTTTTATCCTTGATGGTGCTTATATAATAACAAACTCTTGGCTCGTATAAGTCTGTGGCAAATGCTACGACACTTGGAAAATAAGTGTCTCCTGTCGTAGTAAACGTAATATTGGCTTTTGTATCTCCATTTTTTATAATGCTGCTGATATTATGATTTTGTATATCTATGCCTTGATTGTTTATAATGCTTGGATCCCTTGTAACACCTGTTATGGAAGAATTAAAGGCATTTGTTGTATTTATGCCTTTGTTGTCAACATATAGCTTATCACCTGTTATATACTTATCCCCTTCTCCAACAAATAGAGATAGCGTCGAATTTATACTGCCGCGTAATGGTGTTAAAAAGCCACTGATAGGTATATTTACCGTTTTATAGCCAGCTACGTCAGCAACTTTTTTATACCCATCAAAAACAGATATATTTTTTAGTTTTTCATTCGGATTTTTATATACCACTACCAGTGTCCAAGCGCCATAATTTCCAAGACCGCTACCGTAATCAGAATCATCATCATATCCTTCATAGCATTTTATGTTTGCAGCAGTTATCCAACCGTCAACCTCTGATGCTTTTTTGCCTTCTAACTTTTTTATCTCGGTATAAGTATCGTATGTGTAACCATACATATTACCCGAACTATCTTTATTAGTAGCATAATCAATCGTATTGGGAGTAACTGAAATTGTTCCGATAGATGGAGC
>WFMT01000097.1 GCA_015488975.1 Campylobacteraceae bacterium
ACTCAAAGTTACACCAGTTTATGTGTTGATTATTTAGAGTTATTGTCATATGAAACACTTCAAAAAATAATAAAAATAATAA
The DNA here is from genome assembly GCA_015488975.1 of Campylobacteraceae bacterium. Classification (GTDB taxonomy): domain Bacteria; phylum Campylobacterota; class Campylobacteria; order Campylobacterales; family JALSKU01; genus JALSKU01. The sequence goes on from WFMT01000097.1 coordinate 83, forward strand.
AACAAAGTAATTTACATGTTATAACAATATCACAGGTAAAAATGAGACAAAACGAAGTTCTTAATAGAATTGAAAGTCTTATCAATATAAGGCATTAAATTTTCCGTAAAGGGGACACTTTAATGTCTTCTTTGATAGAATATAAAAAAACGATTAGGTTGACAATATGGCATACAAACATGACTACGATAAAATCTTAACAAGATTAACTATAATACTCTCTAAACTCAATGATGGAGAAGCACTTTCAGTAAAAGAGCTAGCAGAAGAGTTTAATACTAGCGATAGAACTATTCAGCGTGATTTCAATGAGCGACTGACCTCTTTTCCTATTTATCAAGAGAAGAAAAAATGGAAAATGCAAGATGGTTTCAGAGTTGAAAAAATAAAATCACTTGAAGATGAGATAGTACTTGATATAATTGAAAAAATCACTGAGAGTATAGGTGGTAATTTCTCTATCAAAGCACAAAAACTACTCTCCAAAATAAAAAATGAAGATTTTAGCCCTATATATGCTAAACTTAACATCGAAGATATAAGTGATAAGTTCAGCGATATTCAAATCATAGAGAGAGCTATCAAAGAGAGAAAAACAATTAAGTGCAACTATGACGATGAAAAACACCCGATATATACCACAACCATAAATCCTCTCAAGATAGTAAACTTTGATGGGTTTTGGTACTTAATTGCACTAAGAAAAGATATACTTAAAAAATACTATCTTAAAAATATCTCAAATCCCGCCATAACAGATGATGCATTTGAAACTGATAGCAAATTGCAAGAGCTACTAAATAACTCTATATCTATATGGTTTCAAGAAGACAAAGAAGCATTTGAAGTGAAACTCTATGCTGATGAACATGCCACCAAATATTTTAAACGAAGACCACTTCCGACTCAAAAGATAAACTCTTTAAACAATGATGGAACGATGGAATTTAGTGTATCTATCACTCATGCTATGGAGATACTGCCGATTATAAAATACTGGGTTCCACATCTATTTGTCATAAAACCTAAACAGATAAAAAAGATGGTGGAAAAAGATATACAAAACTATCTTGAACTCTCCAAGGGAGTAGAGTAGTGGAATATGATCTTAAAAATAAACTTGTTGTAGCAGTAAGTTCTCAAGCACTCTTTAATCTTGAAAAAGAAAATGAAATATTTGAGCAAGAGAGATTAAAAATCTATTATGCTTATCAACTTGCAAATGAGAATAAACTCTTACTGAAAGGTACAGGTTTTAGACTGGTTGAAAATTTCTTGAAAGAATATGCAAAGTTGAGGGTAAATCTTTTTGCAAGGATAAATTTAAAAATGTATAATGGTTTTAGTTATTGAAATATCATTTTTGATTTGTTCTTTAAGTTCTTTCAGAGAGTTAAATTTTTTATTATCTCTTATTTTTTGGTAAAATAATATCTCAATTTCTTGAGCTTTATGCCTTATATCGGTATCTAAAATATGAGTTTCTATGCTAAAATTATTATCTGTTGTCTGTCTGATTCCTATGAAAGTAACAGAATCGTAAATAGTGGAATTTATCTTGGTCTTTGAAGCATAAACTCCACTCATAGGCAATAAAAAATCTTTTATAGTTGTATTGATGGTAGGAACCAACTCCTTGGCACCTAAGCCCTGTCCCGGTACTATATCGCCTTTTATTGAGTATGCTCTGCCTAAAAGTTTATTTGCTTCTTGAATTTTTCCGTTTTGTAAAAGTTTTCTTATCGCCCCGGAATGTACAGAAATGCCATTAACAATAACTTCATGTATTACCTCGATTTCAAAAAAACTTTTCAAATCCTCAGGAGTGCAGCACCTGTTTTTGCCAAACCTAAAATCATATCCTACAACAATTTTTTTCAATTTTGGAAACTCTTTTTTTAAAAAAGAAGCAAATTGAGTTTTTTTAAACTCTTTTATATTTTCAAGCTCATAAAAAAAACAAGGAAATTTAGTAAATTTACATCTGTAATTACCTGGAGTTAAGCTTGAATTGTATTTATTGATGATCATTAATGCCCCGTTTTTGTCCAATTTTTCCAAAAGTGCCTTATGAGCTAAATGTATGCCGTCAAATCCACCAATCGCCAAAGAAGTTATTTTATTTTTCATAAGCTTTGACCTTGGAATTTAAATTTTTGAGATAATAAAAAAATTCACTATTTCCCTCTTTTCCTTTTATTTTAGACTCTTCTTTGGATATGATTTGTAACTTGTGTTTCATAAGCTCACTTTCAAATTTTACACAAGCTCTTTTTAGAGCATTTGTATCTTTGATGACACCTCTTTTATCTCTTTTGACATTTTTACCTACTTCAAACTGTGGCTTAAAAAGTATAATTATCTCATTTTTTGCAAAGTTTATCAAACTGTCTAAAATATATAAAATACTGATAAAAGAAACATCGCAGGTTACCAAATCAAACTTTTTTTCACATTTAAGTTTTCTTATATCCTGACTCTCCTTGGAAATTATTTTTTTATTTTCTTTTAAAATCGGATGAAGTTGTTCTTTTCCGACATCAACTGCATATATTTTTTCAGCATTCATCTCAAGTAAAACTTGTACAAATCCTCCTGTGCTGCTACCAACATCAAGACAAATTTTATTGTTTATTTCAATATCTTTATCTTTTAAAAACTCTTTTAATTTATCTCCTGCTCTGCTGACATATCTTTTTTTTTCTAAAACTTCTATTTTTTCATTATTTTTAATTTTAAATGACGGCTTGTCGATAATCTTTCCGTCAACTTTTATATTTCTATTTTTTATTGCTTCATGGGCTTTGTTTCTACTGTTAAAGAAATCATTTTCTACTAAAAAAATATCTAATCTCTTCATGTCATTCATATTAAAATAGCCTCTGCGACTTCACCCTCTTTTATACTCCCTTGACTTTCATCTACTATAACGAGTGCATCGCTCTCGCTTGTAGATAAAAAATTGGAAGTTTGTTGAGAAGATGCATTTTTGGCAAATATCTTACCATTTTTATATGATAAAGTTACTCTTATAAAATCAACTCTATTTTCTTTTGATTTGATAGCTTCTTCAGCAATAACGGTAATCTTTTTATTTTCATATTCTTTTATACCAGCTATTTTTTTAACCGCCGGAAGTAAGAAATCATAAGAATTTATCAGTAACGCGGACGGATAGCCCGGCAATCCGAAAAAGAGTTTTTCTTTTTTTACTCCAAATATCAAAGGTCTGCCGGGACGAATATTGGTCATAGTAAATTTTGTATCCAAACCAATATTTTTAGCAATATCTTTTGTAAAATCATATTTACCTTTAGATGCTCCGGCACTGCTTAAAAGGATATCATTTTGCTTTAGAGCTGAAGCAAAAAGTTTATTCATAGTGCTTGGCTCATCTTTAACTTTTCCAAGATAAACAATATCGGCAAATGACTCTAACATGCCTTTTAAAATATAAAAATTTACATTTTTTACTCCTGCTTTATAACTTTGCTCCCAAGGTTCTTGTATCTCGTTTCCTGTTACTATGACACCAATGCTCGGTCTTGTATAAACTTTTATCTGATAAAATCCAAGATTTGCCAGTAGAGATACTTTTTTATAATCAAGCACTTCACCTTGATGTAGTATTATTTCATCTTTTTTTATTTCACTCCCGGCTAAGTCTATCAAATCTCCTTTTTTAGGTGCTTTTTCGATAATAATCTCATCTTCACTTATCTTTACATCTTCTATTCTGATAGCCGTATCGGCATTTTCAGGAATGATGCTTCCTGTCATAGTAAAGATAGCTTCATTTGCTTGCACTTCTTTTTTATCTTTGTCTCCTGCTTTACTTTCGCCTATGATTTTTAATATTGCGGGATAGCTTTTTATATCTTCTATGCGGAAACAAAAACCGTCGATTGCACTTTTGTCAGATTCTGGAATATTATATTTTGCATAAATATTTTCATATAAAACTCTATTGTAGGCATTTTCTAATGTTACTACCTCAAAGCTTTGTATTTTTACGGCATTTAATATAATATCTTTGGCTTCATTTCTTGTTACCTTCATCTTATATCCTTTATAGATTCCAAAAGCCCACCATGAGCTCTTTTCAAAACTTCTTCTTTGCTAATTTTGTCACCTATTAAAAATCTGCCAATCCATATATCAAAGGCGGTTTTTTTATAAAAAAGTGCTGCAGCAGGAACCGCAGTTACAGGGGTATCTTTTATCCAACCTATTGTAAGCATATTGCCAGGTTGTATAGGGTTACCTCTTATAAAATTATCCACTCCGGCATCAAAAATAGCCTTATAAGTTACATCATCAGGATCTACTGAAGTTCCTCCAGTTAGTACAACTAAATCAAACTTTTCTGCGAACTCAATAATTTTATCTTTTATCTGTTTTTTGTCATCAGGTAAAATTATTTTTTCTTCTATATTGCAAGAAAATTCAGCAAGTTTTGGTTTTAACTTATCGTAAAATTTATCTTTGATTCTGCCATGATAAACTTCATTGCCGGTTATTATCAAGCCTGCTTTTTTTTGTGTAAAAGGTACTATTTTTATGATTCCTTCTCCTGCAATTTTTACAGCATCTTCTACATCTTTTTTTGGAGAAAGCAAAGAGATGATTCTTACAGCAGCAACTTTATCACCTTTTTTGACAATAGAATTATTGTAAATAGTAGGCATGGAAGGTTCACCGACAGAGTTAAATTTAAAAAGTTTTTTAACATCGATTTTGCAAACTCCAAAAATATTTGAGAATATTGTGATTTTTCCCTCTTTTGGTTCTTTGCTTGTATAAGTATTTTCTCCTGATACAGCCTTTGATAATATCTTTGCTGCATCATTTTCATGGATTTTATCATCTCCTATTTCAAAAACATATATATGATCTTTTCCAACTTTTTTTAATGTTTGAATATCTTCTTGTTTTATAATATGACCTTTTTTGAAAATTCTGCCCTTAAATCCTTGTTCAGGATCTACTTTTGTTATGTCATGAAGTAAAACTTCTCCAATGGCATCTTCAACTTTTAACATTTTTGCCAAAATCTATCCTTTTTATCATTTCTTCTTCGCTTATTGCTTTTACACCCATTTTTTTTGCCTTCTCAAACTTACTTCCAGCATCTTTTCCATAAATAAGAAAATCAGTTTTTTTACTCACACTAGAAGTAACTTTTGCACCATATTTCTCAAGAGTTTCTTTTATTTTATCTCTTGGTTTGCTCATGCTTCCAGTGATTACCACCGTTTTATCTTTTAGAAAAGAGTCTGCAATATTTATTTTTTTAGGTTCTTTGGGTGAGATTATGTCAAGAAGTTTTAGAATAAGTTCTTTATTTACCCTTATAAAATCCAAAAATGATTCAGCCATTTCTAAACCAAATCCATTTATTTCAAGTAATTCTTCTTTGGAAATTTCTAAAATTTTTGAACCAAATTTTTGACATATTTTTTTACTTGCCACTTCCCCTATATGCTCAATCCCCAAAGCATTAATAAATCTCCAACAATCTACTCCTTTTATACTTGAAATTGATTTCAATATATTTTTAACTTTTTTTTCTTTAAAACCTTCTAATTGTAAAAGTTTTTCTTCTTGTAATTTGAAAAGATCAAGTACGCTTTTAATGATTTTTTTATCATACAAAAGCTTGACTATCTTATCACCCAATCCCTCTATATTTAGACACTGCTTGCTGGCAAAGTAGATTATAGAGTTTACAACTCTGGCTTTACATAAAAGATTTTGACATTTTAAAAGTATTCCCTCGTCCAAAAGTTCACTCCTACAAACTGGGCAATGAGTTGGCCTTTGAACTCTCTTTTCACTACCATTTCTAAAATTTGTTTGGACTTTTGTGATTTTGGGTATCACATCTCCACTTCGTATGATGATGACAGTATCATTTATCCGTATATCTTTTCTTTTTATCTCATCGAAGTTATGCAATGTTGCTCTTTCAACAATAACTCCTTCAATATTGACAGGA
>WFMT01000098.1 GCA_015488975.1 Campylobacteraceae bacterium
ATCTAATCTCTAGCATTTAATCTCCTTGCTTCGTTCAAAATATTTTATCAACATTGCCAGTTTCTATATGACTTTGCAAAAGTTCTTTTATTTTATGCAAAGCTTACTTAACTTATGCTTTATGTTGTAAAAAATTATATTTTTTATATCTTCCAAAAGTTATCAACTATATATTGCACCGCATTTAAAGAGTTTGGCTCAATATATTTTGAATATTTCTTAAGCTCATCTTCTTTTGCATATCCGCATAAAACTCCTATCGAATTGATATTTGCATTTTTAGCCGAGAGCAAATCAAGCTTGGTATCCCCAATCATCCAAGCTTCTTCTGTTGTTGCATTCATTTGTGATAATGCTTTTTCTATGGGTTCTTTATGCGGCTTTGGATTGAGTACTTGCTCTCTGCCTATCAATACATCAAAATATTTCATTATGCCCAAATGCTCTAAAATCTCTTTAGAATATATGCCTGTTTTTGTTGTAACGATCCCAAGTTTTGCAAATGAATGTGCCAGCAAGACAGCCTCTTTTGCATCCGGCAATAACTTAGTCATCAAAAGAGATCTTTTTCTATAATTTTTTTTATATTCCAAAATACAATCATTTATATATCTTTTTTCTATTTTTAAAAATGTAAACATATCTTCCAAGGTGTAGCCTATGTATTTACAAATCTCTTCTTGTGTTGGTTTTTGAAAATTAAAAGTATCAAAAGTATCATTGAAGCTAAGTATAATAGCTTGTGTTGAATCTATAAGAGTACCATCTAAATCAAATAATATTGTTATTTTTTTCAAGTAATATTTTCCTATCGTTTATTTTTTTAATTATTAAATCTATGTGAACTTGCAGATTATAGTATTCTCCCATATATGACAATGGGATATTTGTCTGCTCCTTTATCTCTTTTTCCAATTTACTAATTTTCTTTATAGTTTCTTCTATCTGAGAGATTTTCATTTTTTCTATATTTTTATCTATTTCACTCAGATTTCCGTACCATTTATAGATTTTATACCTTATTCTCCATCTATATACAGGAAGAAATCCCTTAAAAAACGGCAGCAACAGTGTTATTAGAGGAATTAAAAAAATAATCAATCTATTTATCATTACTGCAACGCGAAATGGGAAAATCTTCTCAAGCAGAGAGTCACCTTTTTTAAGGTATATTTTAGCATCTTCATTTATAGGAATTTGAGCAAATCTGGTATTTGGGAAAAATCCTTCGTTAGCAAAAAGATTTTTTTTAGAATGTACTTTTTTTGCAATTTTCAAAAGAAGTTTCATCAATTCAGGATTAAATTTATTATTTTGAACCAAAGTACAAGTTGCTGAAAGAAGTGTTATATCTTTAGATGGAATATTCTTCTTCAAATCTATTGTTCCTTCTCCAAGAATAAGACTTGCAAGATATAAAAATTTTTGTTTATATGCCAATGCTCTTTTGAAGCTAAATAGTTTTACATTTGGATTGCTTAAAAGTTTTTTTATATTATCTGATTTTGGTGATACCACCATAAATAAAGCATCTATTGTACCTTTTTTTAAGGCTTTGATGGATTGTTCAGTATTTAAATATTTGATAGTTGTATTTTGCTTGCTTACATCGTTTTCTTTTAGAAGTAAACTGCTAAGAGCTTTTGTCCCACTACCATTTTCTCCGATTGAAATCTTTCTACCTTTAAAATTGTAGAGATATCTTATGTTTCCCAAATTTTTATTATAAAAAATCCATAACGGCTCATAAAATATACTTGCCAATGAGGAAATATTTTTATTGTTAATATACTTTTTTGCTGTTCCTCCTTGGATAAAAGCAACATCTACTTTGCCGGCATTTAGAAGTTTTAGTGCTTCTACACTACCGGCAGTAGTAACAATATTTAAAGTAATACCTTGCTTTTTTAAAAGTTTTTTATACTCTTTTGCAAATTTGTAATAGGCTCCGTCACTTCTTCCTGTGGCTATTGAAAAAGATTTTGGCAGCGGAGGCTTTAAGAACTTCGTAGTCTCCCAAAATCCAATCGCTGCTATCAGGATAAATATAACCCAAACTAGGTATTGTTTATTTTTCAACAAATATCCCTTAAAATTTCTATTTTTGCTCTCAACTACTAAAGCAAAACTTTTATTCTACTGTTTTTTTAATTCTATAACCACTCTTCTGTTTTGATATCTTCCCTCTTTTGTAGCATTGCTTGCAACAGGATCAGCTTCACCAAAGCCTTTTGCTACTATTTTAGAAGGATCTACTCCAAGTTGAATTAGTTCAGTTCGAACTGACATAGCTCTCATATAAGATAATTTTTGATTGTAATTTACACTACCTGTAGAATCTGTATATCCTTCTACAATGATTTTATAATAATTTTCTACTTTTTGTAAATAAGTTGCATATTTTTTAAGCTTACTTTCATATTGAGGCTCAATAATTGCTTCATTTGAAGCGAAATTTAATCTTAAAGTTATTTTAGCAGGACATCCATTTTTATTGACTTTAACTCCTACTGGAGTATTGGGACATTTATCATTTGCATCAATAACACCGTCATGATCACTGTCTTTAACCACTGTGCATCCGTTTCTATCTACCTCAACACCGGCTGGAGTATTGGGACATTTATCGTGACTGTCCAAGATACCGTCATGGTCGCTATCTAATTCGCATCCATGCTTATCTACTTTTACTCCCGGTTTTGTGTGAGGGCATCTATCCAAACTATCGATGACACCGTCATGGTCGCTGTCTTTGGCGGGAATAGTCGCTACAGGAGGAGTACTTCTGGGTGCTTCTTTTTGTGCTACTGCGCCAAAGGGGATGCCTAAGCCTACTGTAAAGATAAGATTATTATCACCATGGTCAAATTTGACTAAGTCTCTTACATCGCCTTTTAAGAAAAGATTATCTTTTATTTTATATTTCAACCCCAAACCATAGTTAAAAAAACCACCGCTTTTATTGTTAAATTGCTCATTGCTTATATCTTCATATCCAATTCCCATCAAACCGTACAAAGATGTTTTTTTTGTAAGTTTATAATCTTTTACAAAATTAAAAAAATACCTGTTAAAGTCAGTTTTCAAATTCGAATTATCATATTTTATATTATCACTTCTTAAATACCCTATTTCTATCTGATCAAATATCTGGTTACTATCTAGATTTATACCCAAACTACCGCCATAAGCCAGTTGATTTTCAAGGTTAAGATTACCTTCAGGTATAATACCACCTATCATCGGTGTAAATTCATATTTATATGTATTATTGTTGGCAAACAAAAAAGTCGCCCCAAATAATAATATTCCAATCAAAACTTTTCTCATAATAACTCCTTTATATCATAAATTTGTAATATTATATCACAAATTCTATAAAATTACTAAGGCTTAATCCAATCATTTTCATTGTGCATTACACCAATGATGGAAGCTGATACATTTTTAATATTTTTATTTACCACTGTGATTGAGTTTGGAATATATAAAAAAAGATATGG
>WFMT01000099.1 GCA_015488975.1 Campylobacteraceae bacterium
ACCTTTACCAACCCCTATATTTTCTGCCATTTTTTTAGCGGTTTCATTAAACAACTCACTATCTTTAGTGTAATCTAAAACTATCATACTGCTCTCCTTTTATATACAAATTCACTTAAATATATTTTTGTCTCACTTGGACTTTGTGAGATATACTTATCTAATCCCATTAATAATTCCTTATCTTTATCCATGTTCATATTTCTACTAAACAAATAGTTTAACTTTGATTTCCACATACTATTTTTTATGTCATTTGCAACATTCTTACTCATATTACAAAACTCCAAAAACCTGTATACTGTAACAGTTTCTAAGTTTTGATAATTTTGAAAAATTAGCTCAAGATTAGTATATACCTCGATATAACTCTTCCATTTTACACTCTCACTCCAAATTGTTAAACCATCTTTGCCATCAAGCTCTTTTGAGGCTTCAAGCAGCTCTTCTGTGTGCTCTGCCAAATAACTTATAGGGGTTGCAGGTTTTGCAATAGAGATACCAAATGAGATAGAAAGTTTAGTTTTATTATAGTTGATATATGTTTTGAAGTCTTTTTGAATAACTCGTGAAAATTGCATAATTTCATCCCATGCACCAACTAAAAAAAGATCATCTCCCCCGGCAAAAACAGTATAAATATTACGATATTGTTCTCGTAAAAGTTTTGGTACATAAAGAGAGAAAAAAGAATCAATCCCTTTACTAAATTCATCGAAGTTTTCAAAGCTTTGTGTTACGTCACTCTGTTTGATAAAATTTCCCATACTATCTACATCGGCTTTTAAAACGCCAAGTGCTTTTATACCGTTTTCATCATTACTGCAACTATTATTTGCTATATCACTAAAAAGAAGCGGTTCACCATCTTCTTTGTTTGGTATATATGATTTGATGCGGTTATCCAACTTTATTTTTGGATTGAAATTATCAAAAAATATTCCCAATTCATCGGCATATATATCTTGTACTTGTTTTTGTGTAAGTTTTCTACCGAGTTCAATAAATATATTGCATATATGGCAATATTCATCTTCTATTTTTCTTATGTTACACACTTTACATAACGTTTTATTGTCTAGATTTGTATCGTATTCAAGTATTGGCGTTTGTTTCAAAAGATTAAATTTCTGATACTTTGTATTTTCCATATTTATAGCAAGAGTATCTCTAAAAGCTTTATAGTTTTTTGTCCAGTCATCTTTTGTTAATGATAATGAAACAATGGAAATACCACTAAGTCCAAAAAAGTTTTTAATAAAATAATCATCAACCTTTTCTTGTATATTTTTTATGTCAACACTTTCCATAGGTACTAAAATTTCAAATTTACCGGCATTATTACTTATAATATATTTTTCAGCTATACTGAGTGTAAAACAGATATATTTTGCTAAAAGTTCCGTATATATTTGTACAAAGGCTGATTTACTTCTTAGTACCTTTGCTGCATTTTGTGTTGTTAATCCATCAAATATAAAATTTTGTATTCCCCAAAAATCCCCAGCTATGTAAGTCATCTTATCTTGTAGTAGCTGATCTATATCAGATCTTTTATATTCTGGATCATATACAGCGGTATTAAAATACTTACTCATCACGCCTCCTTCACTTTAATTTTTCCAAGACCAAAAACAGTCTGTTTTCCAACACCTATGAGTTCTCCAACTTTTAAAACTTCATAGCACTCTTTATTTAGCCTTATTATTTCTATTTTACCCATTATACCTCCTAAGTTCATTGTTGTTTTTTGACGATTACTCATTCTTGTTAACTCCCGATAGTGAAGATCTTTTTTTACTATCTCTCCTTGAATGGAGTATGGAAATTTTTTATAACCTTTGCCTACAAGTTGCATTTGTCGTTGATAAATCGAGTTAATGATATCTTTTAATTCTAATCCGTCATTTCTTATAAAATTATTGTCTTTTTTTATTCTCAATGGAGTCTTAATATACAAAGTGATATTTTTTTTTATATCATTTATTTGCAACTTTTTTATATATTTGTCTGGTAAATGTAACTCTC
>WFMT01000100.1 GCA_015488975.1 Campylobacteraceae bacterium
ATATAAAAGCAAGGAAAACAATGAACAAGTATTTAGAGCAATTGATTGAATTATCACAAATAGATAAAGAGATAGACTCTTTTGGGCCAAGAATTGAGAAGATAAACAAGGAGTTATCAAGTGTTACTAAAAAACAAAATGACCTTACAGAGAAAAAAGAGATATTGATCGAAGAAAAAAAAGATAATGATCTTAAAGTAAGACAACATGAGTTACATTTGGCTGAATTAGCACAAAGATTAGAAGATATAAATAAAAAAAGTGGCGCAGTCAAAACAGATAAAGAAATGAAAGCATTACAACTTGAAGAAGATATCACTAAAGAGCAGTGTGATTTCGCTAATGAAGAGATACAAAGACTACAAAAATCAAGTGAGGCAAAAGATGTTCTTATATTGGAAATTGATGAGGAGCTAATAGAAGTAGTTAAAATTGTTGATGAAAAAAAAGTTCAAATAGAAGCAAAACTTAAAGAGATAAATGAAGACAGAAAAAAAGTTTATGCAAAAAGAGATAAGATACTCTCTAAAATAAATCAAAAAATATTAGAATTTTATCACAAAGTAAGAAAATGGGCAGGAAATGAAACGGTAGTTCCTGTTAAAAAACAGGCATGTTATGGTTGCCACATGAGGATAAATGATAAAACTTTTTCATCAGTTATAAAAAGTGAAGATATAGTAACCTGCCCTCACTGTGGAAGAATACTATATATTGAAGACAATAACGAAGAAGAGTAAAGATAAATTATTGTTTAAAAAGAGAATAAAAAATACTTTTTTTGAGCAATGTTTTTTTATAATTTATTTTATTTTAGCACTTTGTTTATATATAGTCTTTTTGCCTTATTTAATATATCTCAGCTTTAAGGAAAAATACAAGGATTCAATTCCGGCAAGATTTTTTTTATACAAAAATAGCTTTTTTGAAAAAAATGATATTTGGTTTCATGCCTGTTCTTTAGGAGAAGTAAAATCTTTGAAACCTATTTTAGACAGATTGGATAACGAGGTAAATATAAGTGTTATAACAAATACCGGATATGATGAAGCAAAAAAACTTTCTAAAGAAGTCAGATTTTTGCCTTTTGAAATCTTTCAGCCTTTTTGGCAAAAAAAGCAAAAAGTTTTAATAGTAGTTGAGGCCGAGCTATGGTATCTTCTTTTTTTATATGCCAAAAAAAGGACAGCAAAAACCATACTTTTAAATGCGAGAATATCTGATAATTCATATAAATCATATAAAAGATTTACTTTTTTTTATAGATTTATATTTAAACACATAGATGAAGTTTTTGCTCAAAGCAAAAAAGATAAGGCAAGGTTAGAAGAACTCGGTGCAAAAGATGTCAAAGTAACAGGCAATATAAAAGCTTTTGGAAATTTCAAGATAACAAAAAATATAGAAAAACCGAAAAATTGCAGGATTATTGTTATAGCAAGCACTCATGAGAAAGAGGAGAAGCTGCTTTTAAGTCAAATGAAGTTTCAAAAAAATACAAAAGTCATCGTTGTGCCAAGGCATCCTGAGAGATTTGGACAAGTTGATAGATTTTTGAAAAATTTCTCTAAAACAAAAGTTTTGAGTTATCATAAATTATCAAATAAAAATAATCTATATGATGATATAATCTTATGTGATAAAATGGGTGAATTGTTAAATATCTATGCAATAAGTGACATAGTTATATTGGGTGGTTCTTTCGTAGACGGTATCGGTGGACATAATCCTTTAGAGCCGGCATATTTTAATAATATTATAATAAGTGGAAAATATATATTTAACCAAAAACAACTTTTTAAAATGATTAAACATGTCTATATTTCAGATGAAAATGCGTTAAATAAATTACTTTCACAGGATTTGAAAAAAGCATATATAAAAGATAAGATAGAATTAGACCAAATCATAGAGAGTATAAAAAATGTGGTATGATATAAAAGATAATTATATAATTTTTAGTATCAAGGCTTTACCAAATTCAAGTAAAAATATTATTTGTGAAATTTTCAATGATATGCTAAAGGTCAAACTAAAGGCTCCTGCAGTAGATAATGCGGCAAACAAAGAGCTTATTAAATTTTTTTCAAAAGAATTTAAAATAGCAAAATCAAATATCGAATTAATTGCAGGCTACACCAGCAAAAAAAAGAGATTGAAACTGCCATTAAATGATAAAATTACAGACTTTATACAAATGCATACAAAGCTTTAAGGAGGCATAAAATGAAAACAGAAAAAGCATACAAATTACTTTCTGCCCAAGAGAATATATCAAATCGCGCAGCAAAAGATCTTATAGATAGAGGAGTAGTTTTTGTCGGCAATAAAAAAGTTGAAATTGCAAGAAGCGATATGAAAATCAAAACTGTATTTAAAGTAAAAAAAATTGATAAAATAAAAATAATTTTTGAAGATAATGATATTGTTGCGGTTGACAAACCAGCATTTTTAAATAGCGAGGAAGTAGCTAAAGAGATAGGGTTTAAACTTTTAAACAGATTAGACAGAGAAACGAGCGGAGTTCTTTTGTTGTATAAAAATGATGAGTTTAGACAAAAAGCTATTAATGAATTTAAAAATCAAAATGTTATCAAAGAATATATCGCATGGGTAAACACAAAGATTGCTGAAGAGATTGAGATAAACAGCCCAATTTTAACCATAAAAAAAGGTAAAGCTTACAGCAAAATCTCAAATGAAGGAAAAGAAGCCATATCTACAATACAACCCATCCTTATAGAAGGAAATAAGTCAAAGATAAAAGTTACTATCAAAACAGGCAGAACTCACCAGATAAGAGTGCATTTAAAAAGCATTGGAGCTTCCATATTGGGTGATAAACTTTATGGAGGTAAGCCGGCACAAAGAATGATGCTGCACTCTTCCAAAATAGCACTGCTGGATTATATATTTACCTCAAAGGAACCAAAAGAGTTTTAAATATTTCTGGCGATTAATTAAAACCTTATTTTAATAATCATATAATTAATTAAATTACATCCTATCTAAGCTCGTCGCCATAATAAGGGAGAGTAAAATGTATAAAGTTATATTATTTTTATTATTGAGTATCTTCTCTTATGCATCGCAAATTATATATCTACAGCCAAAATGGAAGGATTCATTTCAATTTGCCGGATTTTATATGGCAAAGCAAAAAGGTTTTTACAAAAAAGCCGGATTAAATGTACACATTTTAGAATATAAAGATAATACAAATATAATAAATAAAGTTTTAGACAATAATAATACTTATGCAGTAGCAGGAAGCGAATTGTTCTATTGGGCATTAAAAGGAAAAAAGATTGAACTTCTTATGCCTATACTAAAACGCTCTCCATTAGCTCTTTTATCAACAAATCCTTCTGTTAAGACATTAAAAGATATACAAAATAAACATGTATTGATAGGTAAAAATGCTTTAAAAAACCCATCTATCGTAGCTATGCTAAAATCCAAAGGTATAGATATAGACAAGTTAAATATCGCTCAAAGCAGATATAGCATAAAAGATTTATTAACAAAAAAAGAGATATTTGCTATATACACCACTGATGAATTATATTATGTAAAGAAAAAAAAGATTAAATACCATTTATTTAATCCGAGTAGCTTTGGCTTTGATTTTTATGGTGATATACTGTTTACTTCACAAAATGAGGTAAAAAATCATCCAAAAAGAGTAAAAGCTTTTATTAAAGCGACAAAAGAGGGCTGGGTTTATGCTTTCAAACATATTAATGAAACTATTAATACAATATTAAAATACTACAATACTCAACATCTCACATACGATAAATTAAAAAATGAGGCTTATCTGTTAAAGCCGTATATGAGTGAAAACTTTAAATTCAACAATAAAAAGATTGAAAGGATAGAAGATATTTATGTATTTTTGAATATGATAAGCAATAAATTGGATATAAGCAATTATATCTACAATCCCTTAGAACTAACAAAAAAAGAAAGACTTTTTATTAAATCTCATATAATCAAATGTATATCAACTCCAACATGGGCACCTTTTAATACTATGAAAAATGGAAAATTAGTTGGTATTGCTATTGATTACTGGTCATTAATAAAAAAAAGATTGCATTTAAAATCAAAATGTACTATCGATAACAGTTGGAGCAATATACTTTATAGAATAAAACATAAAACTGCGGACTTGACTATTTCAACAACTATCACCCCAAAAAGAGAAAAATATGCAGTATTTTCAAAACCCTACTCTTCCTTTCCTATTGTAATTGCCACTAGAAATAATATAGGATTTATATCAAATATGGATTTTCTCAAAAATAAAACAGTAGCAGTTGGAAAAAATTATACTATCGAAAAATTAATTAGAAAAAATTATCCATCAATAAAAATCATTGAAACAAAAGATACAAATATGGCACTTAAGTTAGTAAGAGACGGTAGGGCTTTTGCCACAGCAGACATACTGCCTGTAATAGCTTACAATATAAATAAATATGATTTTTCCAATTTAAAAATTGCTGGAAGAACGCCTTGGAAATTTAGTATTAGAATAATGGTAAGAAAAGACTATAAAGAGCTGATACCTGCTATCAATAAAGCGATAAACAGTATAACAGATGAAGAGAAAGCCAAGATTTATGATAGTTGGATTTCTGTGCACTATCAAAAAGGATATACTAAAAATACAATTCTTAATATTTTTATTATTTCGATAATTATAATTTTAATTACTTTAACTTGGATTTATTATCTACAAAAAGAGATTGCAAAAAGAAAAAAGTTAGAAAAAGAGTTAGAAAAACTGGCAACTATTGATAAACTGACTTCTATTTACAACAGATACAAGACAGATCTTTCTTTGCATTCACAAATTGAGATATCAAAGAGATACAAAAGACCGCTTAGCTTAATATTTTTCGATATAGATTTTTTTAAAAAAGTAAACGACAGTTACGGCCACAAAGCAGGAGACATGGTGCTTTCTAAATTATGTGAGATAGTTTCAAGATCAGTAAGAAAGAGTGATATTTTTGGAAGATGGGGCGGAGAAGAATTTCTGATAATATTACCGGAAACCACAGAAGATGAAGCTATCTCATTAGCAGAAAAATTGAGACAAAAAATAGAAAAATATACATTTGACAAAGTCAAAAACATAACTTGCAGTTTTGGTGTAACTAACTACAAAAATGGAGATAATTCTGAAACTATTATGATGCGAGTTGACAAACAACTCTATAAAGCAAAACAAAACGGAAGAAATAGAATAGAATTTGTCTAAATAATAAATTACATAAAATTTCCACTCATTTTGAAATATTAATTCATAAAATCCCTATATAATGGTATCTTAATGCACTATTTTATAAAAATATGTATTAATTATTAACCAAAATTAATAAATTTTAAATTCAATTTTATAATTTTAATTGATAACATAACTGTATTGATTTACCTTAAGAATTTAATTTAGGAGATTATCTAAGTTTATGCAAAATGGTGCAAAAATTTAAACAATTTTCTAAGCTATAATCTTTAGGAAATTAAAAAAACAACATATCCATTAAACGGATGAGGAGGTATTTTATGAAGAAGAAATTTGCAGCGTATGCTGCGGGGGCTGCATTATTGTTGGTGACAGCAGGAGTGGATTCTGCTTATGCCATTCCAAGTTTTGCTCGTCAGACAGGACTTAGCTGTTCAGCATGTCATACAGTTTTTCCAGAACTTACACAAGTAGGACGGGATTTTAAACTCAACGGCTACACAATGACTGACGGAAAAAAACATATGATTCCATTGGCTGCAATGGTACAACTTGATATGACTAATTTCACAAACAAATCAGATCCCGGCAATAAAGTTGTAAACTTTGCCCAAGGAAGTGTATTTTATGGTGGCAAAATTATGAACCACTTAGGTGCATTCGCTCAATTTACCTATGATAATGGTGGAGGACCAAACGGAGGGCCTGCATTTGGAACTGATCTTATGGATGTTCGCTATGCAAACTCTGCAAATTTTAATGGTTCAAATCTTGTGTATGGTGTAACTGTTGATAATACTCCAGGAGTAGAAGACTTATGGAATACTACTGGAGCATGGATGGAGCCATTTGCAGGCGGTGTTGGTGCCTTACAAACTCAGCTTAACGGTCCTGCTAACTTGATGGGTGGTATTGGAGCTTATGCTTTATGGAACAATCTTATATATGTGGATTTTACAGCATACAAAGGTGCAAATGGCCAAGGATTGATGAAAATATTTAACTGGAATACAGCGTCAAATCCTCCAGTAAATCCAGAAACAACAGGCACAAGCCCATATGCCAGAATAGCTATAAGACATACTGTGGGTAATAATTATTTTATGCTTGGTGGATTTGTTTACAACACTCAGACAAATGATACAAGTGCAGGAGTAACTACCAATTATAAAGATAATGCAGTAGACGGTGAATGGCAATATACAAATGGCGTTCACAATATCACTGCCACTGCAAGTCATGTATGGGAAAAACAAACTGGAACTGCTGCAGAAGTTAGACTAAGAGATACAAATGCAAAAATAGGATATACCTATAATCATAAATACGGTGTTTCGTTTGATTATCAAAAATCAGAGAATACAACTGATCATTCAACAGATATGACAGGTACAACTGTAGAATTTGATTATCTTCCAACTGAGAAAATCAGGTTATCTCTCCAAGTTAATTCATATACAAAAGATGCCACTATTACTGGTCCTGCTTCACAAGATAACAATTATTATCTTAATGCATGGTTTATGTTTTAATACATTTATAACAGTCTTTTGCTGGCAACATTGCTGGCAAAAGACTACAAATTCTGCTATTATATAATTTATTATTTTTCCAAAGGATTTATTATGCTAAAGCAAGGTTTCAAATATTTTATAATTATAATTTTTTTAAGTAGCTTTTCTTTTGCAGGTTTGATAGACGGCATCTCGCTAACTGTTAATAATGCCCCTATCACACTTTTAGAAATAAGCAATTATGCAAAAAAATTTAATATTCCTGTAAAAGTAGCTATGCGGGCACTTATACAACAAAAGATAGAAGATGCCCTTATAAAAAAATACCATATTAGAGCTAATGATTCTGAAATAAAAAATAAAATAAAAAATATTAGCACAAAAGCCGGAATGACACTAAAAGGTTTCGATAAGTTTATCATCTCAACCGGAATCAGCTTAAAACAATATAAAATCGATTTATCTAAAAAAATAGAAAAAAGAAAGTTATATAAAAAAATAACTTTTAGCAAGATTCACAAAGCAAGTGAGAAAGATTTAAAAGCATTTTATAATAAACATATTGATATTTATTCAATGCCCTCAATGGTTGATGTAATTAAATATATCTCCAATGATAGAAATTCCCTTCACTCCATTATAAAT